>JABXIR010000244.1 GCA_013372965.1 Gammaproteobacteria bacterium | reverse complement strand
CATCAATCCCCAACGCGCGCATTGGCATTATCAATTTAGATGCCCACCTTGACCTTCGGACACCCGCTCCTCATACGAGTTCGGGTACGCCTTTCTACCAGATAAACGAACTGCTGAAGGCACACAATCAGTCGTTTCACTATGCCTGTGTCGGAGTCTCCGATACAGCGAATACGCCGGCGCTTTTTAAACGCGCCGAGCAGCTAGGCGTGAAATGCATTTACGATACGGAGTTTAGCGATTTGACCATTGAAAAAATCATCGCAGATTTGAATGTATGGTCGCGAGATTGCGACTACTTATATCTTACGGTCGACTTAGATGTACTTCCGGCGGCCACCATGCCGGGTGTATCAGCGGTGAATGGCTTTGGTGTGGAACTAAGATGGATCGAAAAGCTCGTCTCTTTCTTTGCAGCCGATCCACGTATTCGAATCTTTGATTTGGCAGAACTCAACCCAAGCTACGACATTGACCATCGAAGCGCGAAAGTCGCAGCACGACTGATTCATCGTTTTACTCAGGTTAAGTTTGGTCGTCGCTCCGCCACTTAGGAGCGACCGATCCTTAAGAGCAAAGCGTTACCGCATCGCTCGCCGCTTGACGAATCGCTTCCCAATTGCGAGTGGCGATAAGTTCTGAGTCAAGCATCCAACTTCCACCGACACACAGTACATTATCGAGGGCGAGGAACTCCTTAGCGTTATTAGGATTGACTCCACCCGTTGGACAGAACTTCAGGTGCGACAGCGGACCCGAGATCGCTTTCAATAATGCTGTGCCGCCGACGACGGTCGCAGGAAAGAGTTTCAAAACATCAAATCCGTGCGCCGACAACTCCATCGCCTCGGATGGTGTCGCCACGCCTGGAATAAATGGCACATCTGAAGCCGCAATCGCTTCGATCAGTGCCGTCGACGTACCGGGTGACACGCCGAACTGAGCACCCGCAGCAATCGCATCGTGCCAATCTTGAGGCGTTCTAACACTACCCACCCCGACAATTGCATCCGGAACGTGTTGCGCAATTTCGCGAATGGCATCGAGGGCAACGGGTGACCTCAGTGTCACTTCGAGTACGCGGATACCGCCTGAAACCAGCGCTTCCGCTAACGGTACCGCATCTTCCAATCGATCGATCACAATCACCGGCATCACCGGTGTTGCATTGAGAATTTCCAAACTATTCATGGTTTAAATTTATTCCGTCCAGTAGGCAGTAATAGAGTGCATGTCTCGAATAAGGGCTCTGATCGGCATGTCGTTGATCGCACCGTCACCACAAGCCGTTTCAAAAACCGCGCGTTTCTCGGCGCCCGACATCAATAACAAGCGAACCGGGCAATCACGCAAATAGCCGTAACTCACCGTCAGCCGCTCGAGGAAGTCACCAGTGACTTCCGACTTCTTAGCGATCACCGGTACGACCACATTAGACGTGGGTGCTAAGGCATTGTCCAAACCGTCCGCGTCCGGGAACCACGATGCCGTATGACCGTCGCTTCCCATACCCATCACGGCACAATCAGGCGAAGGCAAGTCTTTCCATTCCTGAGCGCGTTGATTCGCGACCGCGGCCAACTCACCCTCGGCGTAAAGTGGCCAGAACGTCGCCTTCTCAGCTTCACCCACGAGTAGAGTCTCTCGAATCATTGTCTCGTTGCTGGCTTTATGTCCGAGTGGAACAAAGCGGTCATCGACCATGACAATGTCGATTTTCTCCCAGTCGAGATCGCTCTGAGCAAGCGCTTGATATAAAGGCTTCGGCGAGTTGCCGCCCGAAACTGCCAAACACCCTCGGCCACGTTCAACGATACCGTCGTTTAGCGCCTCAATAATCACCTCGGCCATTGCCGAGATTTGAGCATCGGCTGTTGTAAACTCGTTAATCACCACTCAAGATTCCTTATTGTTCTGCATTGAACCAACTCTTTCCGTCCTCGGCTAACAATCGATCCGAGGCATCCGGTCCCCAAGAGCCGGATCGGTAGAGTGAAGGAGCGCCCTGTTCTCTCCAGTATTCGATCACAGGATCGATCCACTCCCAGGCCGCGGTCGCTTCATCACGGTGCACAAATAGTGCCGCGTTGTTTTGAGCCACGTCTAAAATGAGACGTTTATAAGCATCGCTGTAGTTCGAATCGTAGGTATCCGCCAAGTTCAAATCGAGTGTTACCGGCTTAAGCACCATATCTTGGCAATCTAATTGCTTTGTCATAACGTGCAATTGAACCTGCTCTTCCGGCTGTAATCGAATCACTAAACGGTTCGGACACAGGCGTTCATTTCCAGGAAATACGTTGTGCGAGACGTCTTTGTATTGAATCATGATTTCTGCGCAACGCTTCGCAAGGCGCTTGCCCGTTCGCAGATAAAACGGAACACCCGCCCAGCGCCAGTTATCGATAAACGTGCGGACTGCGACGAAGGTTTCGGTTGTGGAATTGGCATCGAGTTCTTCTAGGTAGCCCTTCACCATTTTCCCACCTACACTACCGGCGACGTATTGACCTCGCACGGTATGGCGATCAACATCTTCGCCAACGATCGGCCGTAATGCCTTTAGGACCTTGACCTTTTCCGCGCGAATGTCGTCGGCGTTTAATTTGTTCGGCGATTCCATGGCGACAAGACACAACAGCTGCAAGATGTGGTTTTGAACCATATCGCGCGCCGCACCGGCACCATCATAAAAATTTGCACGCCCCTCAACACCCACTTCCTCACTGATCGAGATTTGGACATGATCAATGGTTTTGGCATCCCAAAGATGCTCAAACAGGGTGTTACCGAAACGCAGGGCCATTAGATTTTGGACAGGTTCTTTACCTAAATAATGATCGATTCGGAACGTTTGACTTTCGTCAAAGTACAGCGCCATTTTGCTGTGTAATTCATTGGCCGATTGCGCATCGTAACCCAGCGGTTTCTCTACGACGACGCGCGAATTAGCATGATTTAGGCCAAAATGGTCGAGTTGCTCACAGCACAATCCAAAAATTGCCGGAGGGATCGCCAAATAGAATACACGAGCTCTGGACTCATCTTCGGAAAGCACATCGCGAAGTGACTCCCAGCTATCGTTGCGCTCTGCGATATCAACGACCACCGGCTTCACCAAGGTCATGAACTGCTGGGCGGCTTCTACTTCGTATTCACCTTCTTTCAAAAACTCAATGAGCTTCTGAAGAATATGGTCTTTTACGGTAGCTAGCTCATCTTGTCCTCGTACCGTGATAATGAGCTGGCTTTCGGGAACGAAATGCCCCTCACGATACGCTCGGTACATCGCTGGAATCAGTTTGCGGCAAGAGAGATCTCCGCCACCGCCGAAAATTACAAGATCAAACGGCACGCCCAACATAGTTTATTCTCCGAAATTGAACACGGTTGCACCTTGCTCAGCCTTCGACACGATATCACGGAACCCACCAAAGAGTTCTCGGCCGAATCCAACTGAAGGCAGCTCAGGTACGTTAACGGGTCGCGCGTCGAGGTCTGCGTCCACGACAAGCTCACCCGTTTGACAGTTTAAGTGAATCATATCGCCATCGCGAATTTTACCGATGTTTCCGCCATCGAGCGCTTCAGGTGACATGTGTATCGCCGCCGGCACTTTACCTGAAGCCCCCGACATACGACCATCCGTTACAAGCGCTACTTTAAAGCCGCGATCTTGGAGCACGCCCAACGCAGGCGTGAGCTGATGCAGCTCTGGCATTCCCATCGCTTTAGGGCCTTGGAAGGGCACGACGGCAATAAAATCTTCGTTTAACTGATTGGCAGCAAAGGCGTCTTTTAATGCCTTTTGACTGAAGAACACTTTCGCCGGAGCGGAGATGACCTGTCGCGAAGGATCGACGGCACTTACCTTAATGACACTGCGACCCACATTACCTTTTAGTAACTGAAGTCCGCCATTCTTTGAGAACGGGTTGTCACAAGCGCGAATAATACTATCGTCGGCGCTTTGCGTTATCGACGCACGCCAAACCAGCTCACCGTTTTCGATAACTGGCGTCAGACGGTAGTCTTCTAGAGAGCCACCGGTGACTGTTTTAACGTCTGAGTGCAACAAACCTGCGTCGAGCAGATTACCAACTAAAACAGCAATACCACCCGCTGCATGGAAGTGATTCACATCGGCTTTACCATTTGGATAGATTCGGCACAGTAGCGGAACAACCTCGGATAGCTTCGCAAAATCATCCCAAAGTAACTTAACGCCCGCTGATGCGGCCATGGCCATTAAGTGCAACGTGTGATTTGTCGAGCCGCCCGAAGCCAACAGTGCAACAATCGCATTAACGAAGCTGCGTTCATCGACAACCTCCGCCATTGCAGGCGCTTTATTCAATGCAGCATCGACCGCTGCTTCGGTAAGCTTCTCGCGGAGATCGCCTTCGGGTGGCACGAAGCTCGAACCTGGCAACTGCAGGCCCATCACTTCAAGCATCATTTGGTTTGAGTTAGCGGTGCCGTAAAACGTACAGGTTCCCGATGAATGGTAACTCGCCGACTCCGCCGCTAAAAGCTCATCTCGGGACGCTTTGCCCTCTGCATACAGCTGCCGAACGCGGACTTTTTCGCTGTTACTCAAGCCGGTTGCCATCGGCCCTGCGGGAACGAAGACCGTTGGTAAGTGGCCGAAGCGTAATGCGCCAATCACTAATCCCGGTACGATTTTGTCGCACACACCAAGGTATAAGCCCGCATCAAATACGTCGTGACTCATCGCGACGGCGGCAGACATCGCAATCACATCGCGAGAAAACAGCGACAGTTCCATTCCGCCGCGGCCTTGGGTTACTCCGTCGCACATCGCCGGCACACCACCCGCAACCTGCGCGGTTGCACCGAGCTGAGTTGCCTTAGCCTTAATACGTTCTGGGTAATTTTCGTAAGGTTGATGTGCCGATAACATGTCGTTGAACGAAGTCACTATCCCAACGTTCTTCGTTCTGCCGACCGCGAGCAAGTCTTTGTCATGTTTGTTACATGCTGCCATGGCATGGGCAAGGTTGCCGCAACTGACGTGAGCACGAGCCGTCCCGGCTGCACGTGCGTTTGTCATGGCAGTGATATACGCCTCGCGAGAAACGCGAGAGCGCTCAATGATCTCGTTGGTTACGTCTTGGACCAACGAGTTTACGAATACATTCTGGCTCATTATTGGCCTCTACAAGCTTGATTACTTCTTTTATAAATTTACAGCGCCATCTTTTAAGCAACCCGCGCTCCACACTTCGCAAGCTGTTAAAAGACAGCGCTGTCAAAACGAACTTTGACAGCAAATGACAGCGCTGTCAATAGATGGAATTTACTCAATGCCATCGTGATTTGCATCATCCCTACGACCTACCTGAGGTCGATACAGCTTCTTTTTACTAACAAATACCGATAGCATCTACGGTATGACTAAAGTGCACATCCCAAAATTTCTAGCCGGCCCCATCGTACGTCGATGTAATGTCAACGAGATCGCTATATGGCTCGTGTCATCCTCTCCCGTTGATCTGTCACTCCTTATCGAGGATTATTCTGAGGAGGTGACGGCCACCGTTCATCAACTGCAGGTTGGCGAACGGTGTTTTATCTATTTATTGCATTCGCGCTTTCATCAGGCGCTTCGCCAAGAGGAATTGGGATATAAAATCGTAGCTGACGGATCCAGCATTGACTTCGATATCAAGCAACAACGCGATGAGCAGGGGTATACTCGAGTTAAAATACCGAATCAACTTTCGAAGATTGCGCAAGGTTCGTGTCGCAAGCCACACTCAGAAGTTGAAGACGCCCTGCCGCTTCTAAATCACCTCGAGTGGTCTGAGCGACCTGAATTGCTAATACTTAGCGGTGATCAAATCTACGCGGACGATGTTTCAGGTGCGATGTTGGATTCGATTCACCAGCTGATTGCGCAACTTGGGCTTTACAATGAATCTCTTCCGGGCGTTAACATCCAAGATTCTCAAAGCCTTTACCAGACAGCATCCGAGCTGTATGGCCGTGATTCTCTGCTGCCACAGACAGAGCAGAGCCAAAGTCTGCTCGATTTTTTCGCGTCCGGTAAGAAGCCGATTTTTACGTCTCATAGCAGCCAAAACCACCTAATCACGCGAGCTGAATTTATCGCGATGTACCTATTGGTATGGTCTGACGTACCTTGGAATCTCGTGTCCCTAGAGCCCACACACAACTCACTCAGTGAGAAATACAAACCTCGCTACATCGAGGAGCGTAAACAGCTCGAACGATTCCGACAGAGTCTCCCCGAAGTTCGAGCACTATTATCGAACACATCGACCCTCATGATTTTTGATGATCACGATATCAGTGATGACTGGAACCTTAATCGTCAGTGGGAAGAAAACGCCTACGGACACGACTTTTCTCGCCGGATCATCTCAAACGGCCTGTACGGCTATTTCATATGTCAAGGCTGGGGCAACGATCCAGCGTCATTTGAAGACTCACTGCTAAAGAATGTCGTCGAATTTCTCGAAACAACTGGTGATCGCGGCCATTTCGATGCACTGGAAACAACGTTACTGCAGTGGCCAAGTTGGCACTATACGCTCGACACGACTCCGCCAATCTTTGTGATGGACACTCGAACTCAGCGATGGCGCTCCGAGAAGAACGCGCAGAACCCTTCAGGGTTACTTGACTGGGAAGCCCTGTCGACTTTGCAGGATTATTCACTCAACCACCGTCGGGTGATTTGGGTGTCCGCGGCCCCTGTCTTTGGCGTCAAACTCATCGAAACCATCCAGCGAGTATTTACTTGGTTCGGAAAAAGTTTAATGGTGGATGCAGAGAACTGGATGGCTCACCGTGGTGCCGCATCGACGCTCCTTAATATTTTCGGACACAGAAACACCCCAGATGAATTCATCATACTGAGCGGCGATGTACACTACTCGTTTGTCTTCGACGCCACACTCAAAAAACGTCGAGGTGATTACAAAATCACCCAATTCACCGCATCAGGGTTTAAAAACCAATTCCCGACACGACTGCTTCGAATCTTGGACGTGATCGATCGCGCCTTGTTTGGCTCCCGATCTCCGCTGAACTGGCTAACCAAACGCCGACGACTGCGCATTAAGGCGAGGCGCCCATCGGTTGAGGGCAGTAAGCGTCTCGTGAATCAACCGGGCGTCGGTTTGATCGACTTCAACCAAGAGCAGGTTCGATATCAGCTACTCGTGAAGGGTGACCAGGTCATTGAATTTCCGCCGCGAGACTAATATTGCTCACGCAATCCCACGTTAGGCGTTACAATCAATGTTTTCGTTACGAGAATGTACACAATGACCCGAGTATTACATCCATTTCAGTCGACGTTCCTCGAGCAGTCGAATGATGGCCTAAACATCTTATGGGCACCCACCGGCGCCGGTAAAACCTTCGCCCTAATGAAAGATGCCGAGTCAAGCGCTCAACGGGTTGTGCTTTACCTAACAGCTACACCAGAACTGGTGGATCAGGTCGCTGAGGAAATTCGCATTCACCAACAGGAGCGAACCGCTGGTGTCACTCGTATTGCTCGCGGGAAAGAATACGGTTCGATACGTCAATCACTTGAAAAAAATCCGAAGTGGCTCGTAGCGACACCCGGGCGCCTCGACGCGATTCT
>JABXIR010000299.1 GCA_013372965.1 Gammaproteobacteria bacterium | reverse complement strand
GTGGAATTGGCGCTTGGATCAAGATCATTACTCTGACTATGCCACGTGGCATTCTCGGTTGCAGGATCAGGGAGTTCGAGTGCTGGCTTATCTTAATCCTTCGCTCGTCCCAGACCCAGACGAGGTGGGTAATGACTTGTATCGTTTGATGATTGAAAATGATGGTTTCGTGGTGAACGGAGAGGGATCACCGATCGAGTTCTTAAACTCGTCATTCGATTCGAATCTGTTGGATCTTGCCAACGACGACGCGATGGAACTGTGGGTCGATACCGTTGCTGAGCGGCTGAAATCGCTCAATGTTAGTGGATGGATGGCGGATTTTGGGGAAAGTTTTCCGTTTGTGGAAGGGCATAACGGATACCCTGTCTTGTGGTCTAAGTGGAATCGGACTCTGGCCGAGCGGATGGGCTTAAGCGAACCATTTATTTTTCATCGGTCCGCTTATGTGGGTTCTGCAGAGGTGTCAGGCGCGTTTTGGCTGGGGGATCAAATGGTCGACTGGAGTTCTCAGGATGGCATTAAGTCGGCTGTGACCGGCTTACTCACATCGGGTATGTCGGGCATGCCTGTAACTCACTCTGATATCGGTGGTTACACCACGATTGATCACCCACTTCGCTCGGTAACGCGCTCGCGTGAATTGCTAGCGCGTTGGCTGGAATTAAACAGTTTCGGGCTGATTATGCGATCTCATGAGGGTAACTTGCCGGAGCTGAACAGTCAGATTTATGATCAGGAGATGCTTCCTCACGTTCGCAGCTCGGTGGCGCGTTTTGTTTCTCTAAGTGATTATCGTCATCGTCTCTATGAGGAGATGGAAGCGTCTGGGGTTCCGCCGATTCGACACCCGCTGTTAGAATACCCTCAGATCTCTCGATTTTGGGGGATGCGTTTTGAACAATTCTTTTTGGGCTCGGAGTTAATGGTTGTGCCAGTGTTAAACTCCGGTCAGTCAAGTGTCGATGTTATTCTCCCGCCGGGAGAGTGGCGCCTTATGGGTAGCAACGACGTGTATCAAGGCGCAAGTGGAGGGCGACTGATTAACTTGTCGGCGCCGCTCGGTTCGCCGGTTGCATTGGTGATGGTTGGTAGTGAACTGGACCGCTCGATGAGCGATCGCTAACGCTCGGCAGATTAACCGTCGGGCGAAAAAAAAGCGCATCTAGAAAGATGCGCTTTTTTGTTGGCGTCGATATCGACTTATCGTTTGTCGAGCTCAACGAAATCGCGTTCGACTGACCCAGTGTAAAGCTGGCGTGGTCGGCCGATTCGGTAAGAGCCGCTAATCATCTCATTCCAATGAGAGATCCAACCAATGGTACGACCTGTCGCGAAAATCACCGTGAACATTTCAACTGGAATGCCTAGTGCTTTCAAGATGATGCCTGAGTAAAAGTCGACGTTTGGATAGAGTTTCTTTTCAATGAAGTACGGGTCTTCGAGCGCAATTTGCTCCAAGCGCTTCGCGATCTTCAGTAGCGGATCGTTTTCTAGGCCAAGCTCAACTAGAACTTCGTCGCAACACTTGCGCATTACCGTCGCACGTGGGTCGTAGTTCTTGTAGACGCGGTGACCGAAGCCCATTAGACGGAACGGGTCGTTTTTGTCTTTAGCGCGTGCTACATATTCATCGATGTGTGATTCATCACCGATTTCTTCCAGCATGTTAAGTACTGCTTCGTTGGCGCCGCCGTGCGCTGGTCCCCAAAGTGCAGCAATACCTGACGCGATACAGGCAAATGGGTTAGCACCCGAAGAGCCCGCAAGGCGAACGGTAGACGTTGATGCGTTTTGCTCGTGGTCTGCGTGAAGAAGGAAGATCTTGTCCATTGCATTCGCGAGTACTGGGTTAACTTTGTACTCTTCCGCAGGAGTCGCAAACATCATGTGCAAAAAGTTTTCTGCAAAGCTGAGGTCGTTACGCGGGTAAATGAACGGTTGCCCGATGCCATGCTTGTAGGTCATTGCTGCGAGCGTCGGCATCTTTGCCACGAGTCGGAATGCCGAAATTTCGCGATGAATTGGATCGGTAATGTCGAGAGAGTCGTGATAGAACGCCGAGAGGGCGCCAACAACACCGCACATTATTGCCATTGGGTGTGCATCGCGACGGAAGCCTTTGAAGAAGTCCGCAATCGACTCGTGAACCATGGTGTGGCGCGTCACGATGTTAACGAAGTGTTCTTTTTCTTCTTTATTTGGCAATTCACCGTTCAAAAGAAGGTAGCAGACTTCAAGGAAGTCTGAATGCTCGGCTAATTGTTCGATTGGGTAGCCGCGGTGAAGAAGCTGGCCCTTGCCGCCATCAATAAAGGTGATTTCGGACTCGGTAGATGCAGTGGACACAAAGCCCGGATCGTAAGTGAAAACACCTTGGCTTACTAAGCCTCTTACGTCAATAACGTCAGGGCCCATGTTGCCGCTGTACATCGGTAATTCAATAGCTTCGTCTTTGCCGTCGAGGAATAGGCGTGCCTTTTTTTCGCTCATTTAGCGACTCCTGATAGATCTGATGTTTGGGAGCATGATAGCTCGATACGAACCCGGTAATTACTACTCGTTGAACTTAATGAATAGGTTGGTTCGTTTGAGGTGAAACCTGAAGCCTAATTATGGTTGGCTCAGAGCGAGTTTCAAATAAGGATTTACTGAAGCACTTTACGACTTCGATCACCGATACTTGTTACTCGCAACCTCGCGTATTTCGCAGCGACACTATAAAGCTCAGAAGTCGGTTGTCAAATCTTTGTGTGACCTAACAGTATGGGTTGATACGTACACTATGGTGTCAATCGCGCATATTCGGCAAATTTTGTACCTAATCCTGAGATTTTTTGCTAATATTCAGCGCGTTTATACTCCGCATAGATTCTCATTTCGAGTGAGGATTTGTCAGTTGACTGATGGGTCAATATAATGCACTCGCTCGTAATGTGGGTGCTGTTAATTCATTAGTCAGCTCGCGGGATACGGTAATTCGTAAACTAACAAGTAGGTTCAACTGTGAACGATAAAAGACCAGTCAATTTAGACATCGGAACATTTAAGTTGCCGATTACTGCTTACGCATCTATTGCTCACCGTATTAGCGGTGTTGTGTTGCTCCTCGGCGTTGCCGTGTTGCTTTGGATGCTCGATCTCTCATTATCCAGTGCTGCTGGGTTCGAAGAGTTGAAATCAACCCTGCAGTCACCACTGTGCAAAGCGATTATCTGGTTTGTGTTAGTCGGCTTGGGTTATCACATGATCGCCGGTGTGCGTCACTTATTTATGGATCTTGGCTTCGGCGAAACCCTCGAGGGCGGTGCTCTTGGTGCGAAGGTCGTTATTGTATTATCGGTCGTATACGCGATCGTGATGGGGGTTTGGATATGGTGAAATCAGTTACGTCTCTCGGCCGCTCAGGTGTGGCCGACTTCGTTATCCAGCGCCTGAGTGCTGTGATTCTTCTCGCCTACATCCTCTATCTCGGCTTTGTCGTGGTGTCGACGCCGGACCTCGGTTACGCCGACTGGAAGCTGACCTTTGAGCCAACGTGGATGAAGGTATTTAGTTTGTTGGCCATTTTGTCGTTAGCAGGTCACGCATGGATCGGCTGGTGGGCTGTTCTTTCTGACTACGTGACAGAGCGCATGATGGGTGCGAAAGCAACATTTTTGCGATTGCTCGCGCAGTTCGTCGGATTTGTAATTCTTGTATTTTATATGGTCTGGGCATTCCAGATCTTGTGGGGTTAATCAATGACTAATTTGAGAACCATTTCTTTTGATGCAGTGATCGTTGGTGGCGGTGGCGCTGGTATGCGTGCTTCTTTAGAGCTTGCTAAGTCGGGCTTTAAAACTGCGGTTGTGACAAAAGTATTCCCAACCCGTTCACACACTGTGTCGGCCCAAGGTGGTATCACCTGTGCAATTGCAAGTGAAGACCCTAATGACGATTGGCGTTGGCATATGTATGACACCGTCAAGGGTTCCGACTACATCGGCGACCAAGATGCGATTGAATACATGTGTTCAGTTGGTCCTGAAGCGGTGTTCGAGTTAGAGCACATGGGTTTGCCGTTCTCTCGTAAAGAAGATGGCCGTATCTACCAGCGCCCATTTGGTGGTCAATCGAAAAACTACGACGTAAAGCAGCAAGCTGCACGTACCTGTGCTGCCGCAGACCGCACGGGTCACGCACTTCTTCATACGCTTTACCAAAACAACATGAAGAACGAAACTGTGTTCCTGAACGAGTGGTTCGCGGTTGATATCGTTAAAAACGAAGACGGCGCGACGACTGGTATTATTGCGATCTGCATGGAAACAGGCGAAACGGTCTACATCAAAGCAAAGGCTACTGTTTTGGCAACGGGTGGTGCAGGGCGTATCTACGCATCAACAACGAACGCACACATCAACACCGGTGACGGCATTGGCATGGCGTTGCGTGCGGGCTACCAAGTTCAAGATATTGAGATGTGGCAGTTCCATCCAACCGGCATTTATGGTGCAGGTACGCTGGTAACAGAAGGGTGTCGCGGTGAAGGTGGCTATCTTGTGAATAAAGATGGCGAGCGCTTCATGGAGCGTTATGCGCCAAACGCGAAAGACCTCGCTTCGCGTGATGTCGTCGCTCGTTCGATGACGCTAGAGATCCTAGAGGGTCGTGGTTGTGGTGAAAACGGTGACCACGTTTACTTAAAGCTCGACCATCTCGGTCGTGATGTACTCTATTCACGTCTACCAGGCGTTTGTGAACTGTCGAAGACCTTTGCTCACACTGATCCTGCGGATGGCCCAATTCCAGTAGTGCCGACGTGTCACTACATGATGGGTGGCGTACCGACGAATATCGACGGTCAGGCGCTAGTGATCGACGCGGAAGGCAATGATCAGGTAATCGATGGATTGTACGCTTGTGGTGAAGCCGCGTGTGTATCGGTTCACGGCGCAAACCGTCTCGGTGGTAACTCACTTCTCGACCTAGTTGTTTTCGGTCGTGCGAGTGGTCTGGCAATCGAGAAGAAGCTTCGTGAAGGTATCGAGCTCAAAGAGGCTCGCGAGTCGGATATCGAAGCAGCGATGGCGCGCTTGAACAAATTGAATAACTCAGAAAGTGGTGAGACTGCGGCGGAACTTCGTCGTGAACTACAAACCACGATGCAGAATTACTTCGGCGTGTTCCGTCGCGGTGACTATATGCAGAAAGGGATTGAGAAGCTTAAAGACCTTCGCGAGCGCATTGAGAACGTCTACGTTGCAGACAAGAGTAACGCGTTTAACACTGCTCGAATTGAAGCGCTAGAACTTCAGAACCTTCTCGAAGTTGCAGAAGCAACCGCGATTAGCGCTGAAGCTCGTACCGAAAGCCGCGGTGCTCACGCTCGTGATGACTACCAAGAGCGTGATGATGAAAACT
>JABXIR010000211.1 GCA_013372965.1 Gammaproteobacteria bacterium | reverse complement strand
TGCTGCCGTAACCCGTTGATCACGAATCGGTTCGAGAGCGGTTGCTGGATTCGGGCAAGCGAAATAAAGCTTCGCTCAGCGACTTGATAAGGCTCTTCAACCTCGACGCCATCCTCATTAACCACGGTACGGAACTCGGTACGATATTCGATGAACTGCACCGCCATGCGACGACCAACATTGTCACGCGTCGCTCGGTTCATTTGAACACCACCAGCGCTATCGAGCGTAATCGACACTTGAGGCGCGTTCGTTTCTGGGTCAAAAGATGGTTGCGCGTTCGTTACTTGGTTACCCGTAACGATAATGGTGCGATCAATCACCGCCGTTTGACTCGGGAACTCTCGGCTCGGAAGCGTTTCGCGTAGGTAGGCTGGCGTGCTTGAGTTCGACTCAAGGTGGAACTGTAAGTTCGCCGTTTTACCGATAATACGCTTCGCTTGAGCAGAATCTTGTACGCCTGGAAGCTGAACAACAATTCGCGAGCGCCCCTGACGCTGCACGATGGGTTCTGCCACGCCGAGTTCGTTCACTCGGTTACGTAAACTCGTTAGGTTTTGTGCGACTGCGTAATCTTCAATTTCTCGCACACGCAATTCAGTCAGTGACATTAAGATTGTTAGTGCGTCAACATCACTTACGCGAATATTTGAATCCGGATAGGTACGTTGAAAATCTGAAAGTACCGAAGGAACATCATCAATGCTACGCAAAGAAATGCTGATCACCTGATTCTCTTCAGAGACGTTGGAATAGCGGAAACCTCCTTCGCGGAGCGTACGTCGAATCTCGGACTCACGCCCTTGTAGCTCATTATCAATCGCCTGATTCACGTCGACTTGAAGCAGGAAGTGAACACCACCCGATAAGTCGAGACCGAGTTTCATTGGCGATGCGCCAAACGACTGAAGCCATTCAGGGGTATTGTCTGCAAGATTCATGGCAACGACAAATTCACTGCCCAGAGCATCGGAGATAATATCCTTGGCACGCAGTTGATCAGAGTCTGAGTTCAGTCGAACGAGAATCGCGCCGTCAAGAACCTCGACCGACTTTGCATCGAGCCCTGCATCTGTTAATGACTCATTGATCGAACGCTCAACTCGCTGAGGATTATCGAGTCGACCATCATAGCCATTGATTTGAAGCGCGTAATCGGGCGCATAAAGATTGGGTAACGCGTAAAGAAAACCCAAAATAATGAGTGCGAAAATCATTACTGTTTTCGCGAAAGTATTGGTATTTGGCATTGCGTAATTACAGCCTGTGCTGACCTTTTTGTAATAATCGTTATATAAGAGGTTATGGGGTCGATTATGCGTTGTTCAACCCCTGAGCTCAACTACTTACTCTACAGGCGGTGTATCTAATCCCTGAGCGGCATAGAATTCGTTAACAAACTGTTCGAAACGATCTTCATCAAGCGCTTCACGAATACGTTCCATCAAACGCAAATAGAAACGAAGGTTGTGAATCGTGCTCAACTGCGCGCCAAGCATTTCATTACAACGGTTAAGATGATGAAGATAGGCGCGACTGAAGTTTTGACAGGTGTAACAATCGCAATGCGGATCAAGCGGACCAGTATCCGTCTTGTGCTTGGCGTTACGAATCTTGATAACACCTTCGTGAATAAACAAATGGCCATTTCGTGCGTTTCGAGTAGGCATCACGCAGTCAAACATATCGACACCACGACGAACGCCTTCTACGAGATCATTTGGAGTACCAACGCCCATAAGATAACGAGGGTGGTCTTCCTTCATGTGCGGTTCAGTGCAATCGAGAACGCGGAACATGTCTTCTTTTGGTTCGCCAACACTGAGACCGCCAATCGCGTAGCCGTCGAAGCCGATGTCGTTCAACGCTTTGACAGACTGTTCTCGAAGATCCTCATACATGCCACCTTGAATGATACCAAACAACGCTGATGGACTATCACCGTGCGCATCCTTTGAACGCTGCGCCCAGCGCAATGACATTTCCATACTGTCTTTGGCTTCCCGATGCGTCGCCGGAAACGGAGTGCATTCATCAAAACACATGACTACATCAGAGCCCAAATCGCGCTGAATTTGCATCGACGTTTCAGGATCTAGAAAAACTTTGTCGCCATTAACCGGCGACTGAAAACTAACTCCGGCTTCCGTGATCTTTCGCAGCTTGCCGAGGGAGAATACCTGAAAACCACCCGAGTCCGTTAAAATTGGCTTTTCCCATCCGGCAAAATCGTGCAGGTCGCCATGCGCTTTTACGACCTCCGTTCCTGGTCGCAACCACAAATGAAAGGTGTTACCCAAAATAATTTGACTACCCACCTTGAGTAGATCCTCAGGCGTCATACCTTTGACCGTGCCGTAGGTGCCTACCGGCATAAAAATTGGCGTTTCAACCGTGCCTCGAGGGAACTTCAGTCGACCACGACGTGCCCGACCGCTTGTTTTGTCCAACTCAAATTCTAAAAAGCATTCTTTGCGCATCAGTTTACTTCCTCATGAATGGCGTCCGGATTACGCGTAATAAACATTGCGTCACCATAACTAAAAAAACGATATTCATTCGCTACCGCGTGACGGTATGCGCTGATCGTATGTTTGTACCCAGCAAAAGCCGAAACCAGCATCAGCAAAGTCGACTCTGGCAAATGGAAGTTTGTGATCAGTGCGTCAACCACTTGGTATTGGTACCCTGGGTAGATAAAGATGCTTGTATCACCCGTCATGGCCTTCAACTGACCGGTCGCCGCCGCAGACTCTAAGCTCCGCACGGATGTTGTGCCCACTGCAACAACTCGACCACCGCGCGCTTTCGTCTCATGGATCGTGTCAACGACCGACTGAGGCACATCGATCCATTCAGAGTGCATGTGATGCGATTCAATGTCATCAACTCGAACGGGCTGAAACGTACCCGCTCCGACATGTAATGTAACGAAGGCCTGATTAATCCCTTTCGACTTCAGTCGCTCTAACATCGCCTCATCAAAGTGTAGTCCAGCCGTCGGTGCGGCGACGGCACCAAGCTTATCACTGTAAACGGTTTGGTAACGATCGCGATCTTCTTCCGTATCATCGCGTTCGATGTAGGGGGGCAAAGGCATATGACCAATTTCGTCGAGCACATCGAGCGTCGGGCGAGAAAACTTCAGCTTGAATAGAGCCCCATCCCGCCCAAGCATTTCCGCGGTCGTCGGTTCGGCCGTATCGAAGACCACCCGACTACCTTCTTTGGGTGATTTACTGCTTCGTACATGAGCAAG
>JABXIR010000074.1 GCA_013372965.1 Gammaproteobacteria bacterium | reverse complement strand
GCGGCTATCTGGATCAATGATACGCAAAGCGCGGCTCGAAAGCGGCTCAATGCGAACGGCTACACAGACGAAACTCTCGATTCGCTTTGGGCAAGATTTGATGACGAGTATTTTCTTCAAACCGACGCGGCGACCATCGCATGGCAAATTGAGCATATCATTCAGCATGATAGCGACGAGCCATTGGTCCTTGTTCGCGATCACTCAGATTCTCAGGCAATTTCGGCGACGCAGGTCTTCGTGTTCAGCAAAGATCAAAGCAAATTGTTCGCAAAGCTGACGCGTTCTTTGAACGACCTTGGATTAAGTGTATACGATGCGCGAATTCACTCTTTGTCGAATGGTTTTGTTGCCGACTCGTTTATGGTACTCAACCGACAAAAGAAAACCATCGGACACGATCCTGTGATGGTCGACAAGATTATTGAGACCATTGTATCCAATATTTCGAAGCAAGTTCCTAGCTCAAATATCAAGGCACGCAAACCGCATCGCCTCAACAAATACTTTACCGAACAAACGCAAGTTCGCACCGAGGTCGATTCGGAGAATCGCTTCACTATTCTTAGCGTCACCACCAGCGACCGAATCGGCTTGCTAGCCCATATTGCAGAAGCACTCAGTGAGCTCGACATTAACGTCTGCTCAGCTCGCATCGCAACGCTTGGAGAAAAGGCACAAGACATTTTCCACGTAACGGACCTCACTGGCGAAGCGATTACCGATGAAGATGCGCTTAACACTATCGTTCAAGACATATACACGAAGATCGAAACATTTCAGGCCGAACACTAATGAATCCGCTACTGTCAAAGCTACAGCCCTATCCTTTCGAGCGCCTTGCCAAGTTAAAAGCCAGTGCGCCTTACGTTGGCGACAAAAGCCACATCGCGCTATCGATCGGAGAGCCGAAACAACCGGCTCCTGAAGTAGCCATAGATGCTATCCAAAAAAGCTTTGACGAGCTAACGCAATATCCAGGAACCCGAGGACTGCCTGAGTTGCGCAGCACTATTTCAGATTGGATCAACCGTCGGTTTCATACGAAAGTGTGTGCTGACACCGAGATTCTCCCCTGCAATGGAACGCGCGAAGCACTGTTTAGTATTGCTCAGGCCTTAGTCGCACCAGAATCATTAATTGCGATGCCGAACCCCTTCTACCAAATTTATGAGGGCGCTGCGTACCTCGCCGGCGCAACACCGCTCTACATTAGCGCGCGAGATACGTCAGTGAACACGCCTGACTACGACTCGATTGACAGCGCCACATGGGGCCGAGTCGAGTTACTTTACTTGTGTTCACCCGACAATCCTTCCGGTCAATGTCACACATTGCAAGATTTTAAAAAACTCTTTGAACTCGCCGATAAACATAACTTTGTGATTGTATCGGACGAGTGTTACTCGGAACTTTACCGCGACGGCACACAAGCCCCTTTAGGCATACTCGACGCCTGTCGCCAACTCGGTCGCAACCAATTTACCAACATCGTCGCCGTTCACTCTCTCAGCAAGCGCTCGAATCTACCGGGGCTGCGCTCGGGTTTCATTGCAGGTGATCGAGCAGTGATTGATACGTTCTTTAAATATCGAACCTACCACGGCTGTGCTATGGGACTCCCAGCCCAGCGTGGATCTATTGCCGCTTGGTCCGATGAATCGCATGTCGAGACCAACAGACGCCTTTACGACGAAAAGTACCGTTACGTTGAGCAGCATTTAACGCCAGACTTGCTCACAGGAATTCCAGATGCAGGCTTCTATCTTTGGCTACCTGTTGGGTCGGACGATCTAGCATATGCCCAAAGCCTCTTTGAACAGCAAAATGTGACCGTGCTTCCAGGGCAGTTTTTAGCTCGCGAGGTCAATGGAAAAAATCCGGGCAAAGGCTTCGTTCGCATCGCACTGGTCGCTCCCTTAAACGAATGTAAAGAAGCGATCCATCGAATTAATCAACACTGGGATACTTACAATGCTGAAGCCTGAACGCGTTGACTATATTCGCAATAAATTGGCAACAACCTACCCGAACCCACCGGTTCCTCTCGATCACTTTGACGCATATTCGCTCCTAATCGCGGTTCTCCTGTCAGCTCAATGCACTGACGAACGGGTCAACCAAATTACGCCTAGTTTGTGGAAGCTCGCAAACAACCCTTACGATATGGCACAGAAGAGCGTCGAAGACATTCGTGAGATCATTCGACCATGCGGTTTGTCGCCGCAAAAATCCAAAGCGATTCATCGTCTGTCGGAACTTCTGATCGAGAAACATCAGGGAGAGGTTCCCGGCAACTATGAAGACCTTGAGGCCCTGCCAGGAGTCGGCCACAAAACGGCCGGCGTTGTTATGGCTCAATGGTTTAATGTGCCCTCCTTTCCCGTCGACACGCACATCCATAGACTTGCCCAGCGTTGGGGGCTCACCAACGGTCGCTCGGTAGAACAGACCGAACGTGACCTAAAGCGCTTATTCCCCAAAGAAGATTGGAACGATCTACACTTACAAATTATCTTCTGGGGTCGCGAATTTTGTACGGCGCGCGGATGTGATGGACGCGTCTGTGAAATATGTACGACGACATACCCGAACCGAAAGCACCCAAAAATAGTTAAGAAGCCGTGAACCTAAGTGACTGTATCAACGTAAAGCGGTATAACTAAACATAACAACCCAAGGAATGAACTCATGAAAAAACTCGTGCCGTTAATCGCATCATTATTTTTCTCTGTGACTGTTTCAGCCGCCGACGTGGGCGATCAAGCACCTGACTTCGAGCTGCCTGCTTCAGATGGTAATACCTACCGTCTTAGCGATTACCGCGGCGATCGAGCAGTCGTCATTGCTTGGTACCCAAAAGCATTTACCAGCGGCTGCACCGTGGAGTGCAAGTCACTTGCTGAGAATGGTCATTTAATCGAAGAGTTTGAAGTTGCGTATTTTATGGCAAGCGTTGACCCGCTCGCCGATAATACGGCTTTTGCGGAAGAGAATGACGCTCAATTTCCCATTCTTTCTGACGAAGATAAGCGCATAGCAGAAGCGTACGACGTGTTAATTCCCGTGATCGGTGTGGCCAGTCGAACTACCATTTATATTGATAAAGACGGCGTAATCGCTTTCATTGACGACGACATCAACCCAGCAACCTCAGCGGAAGATATCGCATCTCGTCTAGAAGCCTTGGGCGTTGCGAGACTATAGTTTTTTAATCGATTAAGGGGCGCCCGAATGGGCGCCCTTTTTTGTTTCGATCATTCCTCGATCTCTGTGATCTCAAAACTCCGCGATGTTCGATTTGCAACGACCGCGTATGTCCGGTTGCCGATTCGAATGAGATCATCTCGGCGATTCAATCGTACTCCCGACACTTCCGTGTCTTGAGTCACGACCGTTCCGTTGGCATCAATGACCATGGCATGGGTAGACACATAACTGCTAGGCTGCCACTTCTCCCACATTACGAGGAAATTGCCATCCGCGCGATCGCGCAAACGAATTCGAGAAGCATTCTCAGTGGCTTTATCGGTGTAAGAGGTTAACCAACGAATACCGGTAACTCTCTGATCTTGCTGTATTCCGTCAAAGCTATAGAACTCTCCGGTTTCGGCCGAGCTCCCACCCTGAGTGGCGATCAAGTCGTCGGTTACGACATTTCCAGAACCCGACGCCGCTTGAAAGTTTGCAGCGACTTTAATAAATCCGATGTTACGTGGATCGATTAAATTCAGATTGTCACCGGTGGAATTGTTGTTCAAGACACGCAGATTCGCATCATGCTCGGAGGCAAACACCACCAAATAACCATCAGATACTTCAGCAACACCTCCAAGCTCGGTGTAGGTGTTATTGTCGTTGCTCCACTTATACATTTGCTTACCGGTCACATCGACGCCATAGGGATCAAATGGTCCTCGACCGTCATGAGAGGCAACGTAGCCATGATGCGTCTTGAAGGTATACACCACGCGCTGGTTTTTCGTGGCACCATCAAAGCGATGGAAATGAACGCCCCTGGGGTAGTTATCCCCCAAGTCGATCGCGATAAATTGATTGCTCGAGGTAACCTCCATCACGTTCGAGAACGAGTGGCCCGAAGTTTGCCCATGATTGACCTTTAACGTTAGGTCGGACGCATTCAACACAATCGCATCGGCGCCTTGGTGATTCAGACCATCACCCGTTTGGGCATGAAGCCTCGAGTAGATGATGCCCACTTCCGATCCAGCGACTCGAAGGCTTACGGTGTTGCCATACTGACCATCGGTTGCGGTCGTTGATGTTGCGATATCACCAAAGGTCGTCGCGTTAAGACTATTGGTTGAGTCATTCAACTCACGCGCAGCGAGCGACGCACCGTTTTCATCCGATTTAATAGCCATGACGCTAAGAACTTTATGAGGATCAGACGTTTTGGTGTAGTTCGGGTCCTTGTTACCTGCTTCGAACACGATGTAGTAAATTGAACCCGCACCATCGCTCGCGGCAGCTCCGAGCATGTACTGATTACCACTGCCACTTGGTAAGTCGACGGTGGTACTCGTGCCACGGCGATCAAACTTCGTCAGGTATATTTTGTAATCATTACGATCTTGCCAAACGATACCCAAGTTACCCGAACTTAGTTCGACCAAATGGAAGTAGCGGTTCTGACCGTAACGGTTACCGTGGTCTGCTGGCCCGGCGGTAAATTCGCTCAGATCGAGTGGTGTTCGGCCCCCCGATATCGCGAGTTCGTAATGATAGATATCACCGATTGCGTTACTCGCTAATTGCGCTCCGTTAAGG
>JABXIR010000263.1 GCA_013372965.1 Gammaproteobacteria bacterium | reverse complement strand
GATGGAAGAAAACTGGGATGGCGCACTGAGTTGGTTAACCGAGTGGTGGGGTCTTGTACCTTCACCAAACGTGGATGCTTACGAATTACGCGCGATGATCAACTACAACAAGTCGAATTTCCGCGATGCGCTAAGTGACTTAGATTATGTAGTTGCTGCTGAAGAAACAGAAAGCGGTAAGGCGAAAGAGCGTAACTACCAGATGCAGTTTGGTGTGTACAGCGAGCTAAACCGTAACGCCGATATGCTAACGGTATCTGAGACTTTGGTTCGTCACTATCCATCACGTGCGAACTGGAATCGTCTTTGGGCGATGTACTTAGATCGCGATGACCAACAGAAAGCACTTGCAGCGATGCAAGCGGCTCACGACCAAGGTTTCCTTGATCGAGAGTCGCATTACTCGACGTTCTCGTCGGTTTGGAACCAAGCGTCTAACCCATATCTTGCTGCGAAGTACTTCCAGGAAGGCATGGAGGCAGGCATTGTTGAGAAAACCCAGAAGAATTGGGAATACTTAGCTAACTGGTGGTACCAAGCTCGTGAATATCGTCGTTCGATTGCAGCGCGTGAGCAAGCAGCGCGTACCTCTGATGACGGTGAGAACTATTCGTTATTAGCACGTGCGGAACTTTCAGAAGGCATGTACGAAGAAGCAGTCGTTTCGGCTCGCGAAGCACTCCAGAAGGGTGGCTTGCGTGACACGGCGGAAGTTCATCTGATTCAGGGCCAAGCTTACCTTGCTCTTAAGCGTTACGAGGAAGCGAAGTCATCGTTCCTACGCGCCAAAGAGGCTGATGGTCGTAGCAGTCGCTATGCGGATCAGTTCTTGACATTTGCTCAGACGAAGCTCGATGTGTTAGCACGTTTAGAAGGTTAATCCCTTCTTTTCTGCAAACGATGATAAAAAGCCAACCTTCGGGTTGGCTTTTTTTTCGATTAGATATTTGAAATAACGTGTCAATCGGTCTAATCTGTAAGTGATAATAATTATTATTAGCACTTACAAAAAGGAGCGCCTATGACACAGATCTCTCGAAGTGTCCTTGTTTTCCCGCTTGCCATTGCTACCTCCGCTGTGATGTTTCTCGCGATGGTGTTACTTGTTCATTCCAATGACGTTGAACTCCAACCCACAAGAACCGCCTTACCCGATATTGTTGCGAATATATCAGAACCAGAAGATGTATTCGAACCGCCCGTCGAACCGCCTTCACCGCCAACACAAACACCGACGCCCCCACCACGAGGACCGAAGGAACCGACACACTCGGGCCCAGTGATTGGAACGCCACCGACCGCTCCGCCGCCCCCGTCGATAACCCCACCACACAAGGCGAGCTCCACTTTACTGCCGCTTGCAACGGTATCGGCGGTGTATCCGAATCGCGCGAAGCAGCGGGGTATCGAGGGTTATGTTGATGTAATGTTTGATGTAACGGCGAGAGGCCGCACCGAGAACTGTCGAATATTAGAGGCGCGTACAACCTCTGGTGGCGCCACTAATGTCTTTGACCGAGCGGCGTGTGCCGCAGTTGCGCAGTTTCGATACCGCGTTCCGAGTGTGAGTGGCGTCGCACGGGGCGTAGCTAACCAGCGTACGCGCTTCACGTTCAGCCTAGAAAACTAGCGTGAGTTAATTTGCGGGGAAAGAGAAGGGGCTTTGTGCCCCTTTTTCAATCAAGTTTAGAAAGGTCGCGAACTGCACCTTTGTCTGCGCTTGTCGCCAGCATGGCGTACGCTTTAAGTGCCGCAGATACTTTGCGAGGACGTGGCTTTTGCGGCTTAAAGCCGGTAACCTCGAGTTGAGCGCGACGAGTGGCTAAAACTTCGTCAGTGACGTCGAGTGTGATTGAGCGTGCAGGAATATCGATGACGATCTTATCACCGTGCTCCACGAGTGCTATGGTGCCACCTGCGGCAGCCTCTGGCGAGCAGTGACCAATTGATAAGCCCGACGTACCACCTGAGAAGCGTCCGTCCGTGAGTAGCGCACAGGACGCCCCGAGACCTTTAGATTTGAGATAGCTGGTCGGATAGAGCATTTCTTGCATCCCCGGTCCGCCTTTCGGCCCCTCGTAACGAACAATGACGACGTGCCCTTCAGTCACCGAACCGTCGAGAATAGCAGCAACCGCATCTTCTTGGCTTTCAACGACAAACGCTTCTCCTTCGAAGTGCCAGATTGATTCGTCGACGCCACTGGTCTTAACGACGCAGCCGTCCTCGGCTAGATTACCGAACAACACGGCGAGTCCTCCCTCAGAGCTAAATGCGTGCTCAGTGCTTCGGATGCAACCATTCTTACGATCGGCGTCGAGGGAGTTGTAACGACACGCTTGTGAGAAGGCCGTTTGGGTTGGAATACCCGCTGGGCCTGCCTTGTAGAATGTTTTTACCTCTTCAGAGGCGGTCGTCATGATGTCGAAATGATCAATTGCGTCGCCGATACGATCGGCGTGTACGCATGGAACGCTGCCGTCGATGAGGCCGCCACGTCGAAGTTCAGCCATTAGCCCCATAATGCCGCCGGCGCGATGTACATCCTCAATGTGATACTTCTGGGTGTTAGGAGCGACTTTACAAAGCTGAGGGATTTGTCGAGATAGTCGATCGATGTCGCCCAAGTCAAAATCAATTCCGCCTTCTTGAGCGGCGGCTAATAAATGCAAAATGGTATTGGTTGAACCGCCCATCGCGATATCGACTGCCATGGCGTTAGTAAACGCCAACTTCGACGCTATAGCGCGGGGCAGCAGATGTGCTTCATCCTGTTCATAGTATCGTTTGGTGATATCGACGATGAGATGTCCGGCTCTTTCGAACAGTTGCTTTCGGTCAGCATGGGTTGCCAGGGTGGTGCCATTACCAGGCAATGACAGGCCCAAAGCCTCCGTTAAACAGTTCATTGAGTTTGCGGTGAACATACCCGAGCACGACCCGCAGGTCGGACACGCCGAGCGCTCATATTCGTCGACCGTCCCTTGGTCTGCGTTATCGTCGGCAGCGATGACCATCGCATCAACGAGGTCGAGTTTGTGTTCTGCAAGCTTGGTTTTACCCGCTTCCATTGGACCACCCGAAACAAAGATCACGGGAATATTTAAGCGCAGCGCGGCGTTCAGCATTCCGGGGGTGATTTTGTCGCAGTTAGAGATACAGACGAGGGCGTCAGCACAATGAGCGTTGACCATGTATTCAACCGAGTCTGCGATAAGGTCACGTGAGGGTAGCGAGTACAGCATGCCGTCGTGACCCATGGCGATACCGTCATCTACGGCGATGGTATTAAATTCCTTCGCTACGCCGCCCGCCTTTTCGATTTCTCGGGCGACCAGTTGACCCATATCTTTTAAGTGCACGTGTCCCGGCACGAACTGGGTAAACGAGTTGGCGACTGCAATGATCGGTTTGTGGAAATCATCATCGGTCATTCCGGTGGCACGCCAAAGCGCGCGTGCGCCTGCCATGTTACGTCCTTCGGTCGTGGTTTTAGAGCGGTACTTGGGCATGAGAAGTCTCGTTAGATAAAGCGTTGGATATGCGAAGGCTAACACAGCTTGGCGTTAATCCCGCAATACCATTGGTTTAGAACCCTATAAACGGCAATTATAGAGCCCGATTAGCGAGTCAGAGACATAATCATTAACTTTGAATTACGTTGCATGTTGTATGCAGTGCGACGGGTTGTTGGTAACTCTGAAAGATCTGCCTCGGTAAAACCCTGTTCAAGAAACCAGTGCATGCTGCCGGTGGTGAGCAGAAACAATTTCGCAACGTTCATCGCGGACGCACGTTGTTTGGCGGAATTTAGCAGCTTGTT
>JABXIR010000147.1 GCA_013372965.1 Gammaproteobacteria bacterium | reverse complement strand
GGATATCATCAATACGAGGTGTCGGCGTGGTCGAAGTCCGGCAGGGAGAGTCAACATAACTTGAGCTATTGGTACTTTGCGGATTATATCGGGATCGGTGCTGGCGCTCACGGTAAACTCACGCATAATGGTATCGCGGAGCGCCATCGAAAAACTCGTAAGCCCGAGGATTATCTTAGAGATTCCGTCGAGTCCGCCAAGCGCTGGGTCGTGACAAAAGACGACCTTGTCTTCGAATATTTCCTGAATCGGCTAAGGTTGTTTACGCCGATATTCTTTAACGAATTCGAAGCCGCGACACAATTGAGTTTCGAGGTCTGTAGAGACACCTGCGTTGCTCTCGAAAGCCGAGGCCTAATCAAGCTCGGGCGCGATTGCTTCGAACTGACCTCCGTCGGTCGCCGCTTTCTCAACGACGTTCAAAGCGCATTTTTAAGAGATTAAAAAGTAAATTAGGTGATTGGGGTTGTAATTTACCTTTGCCGACCTTATGTATAAGCTAGACAAAGTTAAACGCTTTCTTGGAGATTAATAAATGAGCGAACACATTATCAACGTAACCGACGCATCTTTTGAAACCGACGTCATCGCAGCCAGCGGTCCAGTTCTTGTAGACTACTGGGCATCATGGTGCGGACCATGCAAAATGATCGCTCCTGTTCTTAACGAGATTGCGGACGAATACGCAGGCAAAGTCACGGTAGCGAAAATGGACGTCGAGGCGAACACTGAAACGCCAGCTAAGCTCGGTATTCGCGGTATTCCAACACTGATGATCTTCAAGAATGGCGAAATCGCTGCAACCAAAGTCGGCGCAGTTTCTAAAGCCCAGCTGGCACAGTTCATCGACGAGAACATGTAATCCAGCTCACACTAAAAAAGGCATTGATGAATTCAGTGCCTTTTTTTTGCCAATTTCTTTCAAAAGACCGAGAGTGTGTTTATACTCTGAACAACGCATTCAGTGAACGTGCGCTACTATCCCAGATCCGGGAATCCTTTTTTTCTACTACTAACCCTCCGAGACGTGCTCTGGCCGTCTTTCAATCAAAGTTACATAGCTTATGAACCTATCTGAATTAAAACAAAAACCAATTGCCGAGCTGCTCGAGATCGCCAAAGGCAAAGGCCTCGAACACCTAGCTCGCTCACGTAAGCAAGACATTATTTTCTCAATCCTAAAGGACCACGCAAAAAGTGGTGAAGACATCTACGGAGACGGTGTACTCGAAATTCTTCAGGATGGTTTCGGCTTTCTCCGTTCATCGGAAGGCTCTTACCTAGCGGGTCCAGACGACATTTACGTCTCACCAAGCCAAATTCGCCGATTCAATCTCCGTACAGGCGACGCAGTCGCAGGGAAAATCCGTCCACCTAAACAAGGTGAGCGCTACTTCGCGCTATTAAAAGTATCGGAAATCAACTTTGACTCGCCTGACAACTCTCGCAACAAGATTCTGTTCGAGAACTTAACGCCGTTATTCCCTGATGATCGACTGCTACTCGAAGCCGGTAACGGATCCTCAGAAGATCTTACGGGTCGTATCATCGACTTGGTCGCGCCAATCGGTAAAGGGCAGCGCGGCCTTATCGTAGCGCCGCCGAAGGCGGGTAAAACAATCATGATGCAGAATATTGCGCAGTCGATCATTCGCAACAACCCAGACACGCACATTATGGTTCTGCTCATCGACGAACGTCCTGAAGAAGTCACCGAAATGCAGCGCTCGGTGCGCGGTGAAGTCATCGCGTCAACCTTCGACGAACCACCGGCGCGTCACGTGCAGGTCGCCGAAATGGTGATTGAGCGTGCCAAACGTCTGGTAGAACACAAAAAAGACGTCGTTATTCTCCTCGACTCGATTACTCGCTTAGCACGTGCGTACAACACCATTGTGCCTTCCTCTGGCAAGGTACTCACAGGTGGTGTCGATGCTCACGCCCTAGAGCGTCCCAAGCGTTTCTTCGGTGCAGCACGTAACATCGAACACGGTGGCTCTCTGACCATCATTGCAACCGCACTGGTTGATACGGGGTCGAAGATGGACGAAGTCATCTACGAAGAGTTCAAGGGAACGGGTAACATGGAGCTCCATCTCGATCGTAAGATTGCGGAGAAGCGTGTTTACCCAGCGATCAACATTCGTCGCTCCGGAACGCGACGTGAAGACCTCCTAATGAAAGAAGACGAGCTTCAGCGTGTGTGGATTCTTCGCAAACTCCTGCACGACATGGAAGACCTCGGAGCCGCTGAGTTCCTAATCAACCGACTCAAAGACTTCAAGACAAACGACGAATTCTTCATGTCGATGAAACGGAAGTAAAATAAAACCCGCCTAGCGCGGGTTTTTTTTCGTATCATAGGAAACCATAACAAAAGTCGTCTTATCGAATTACTGGAAATTACCATGTACAAAGACCTCCGCGAGTTTATTGAAGAGCTCGAAAAACGCGGTGAACTGAAGCGAATTACGCATCCTGTCGATCCAAATCTCGAAATGACCGAAATCTGTGATCGCACTCTTAAAAAGGGTGGCCCCGCGCTGTTATTCGAAAATCCAGTTGGCTACGAGACGCCTGTACTGGGGAACCTTTTCGGCACACCCGAGCGTGTCGCACTCGGCATGGGAGCAGAGAGCCTTTCTGCGCTTCGCGAAATCGGTGAAGTACTCGCATTCCTAAAGCAGCCCGACCCACCAAAGGGCTTCAAGGACTTAGTCGATAAGGCACCGCTACTCAAAAAACTCATGACGATGGGTCCCAAGGTCGTTCGCAAGGCACCCTGTCAGCAGCACGTTATCAAGGCAGATCAAGTTGATTTAGACGCTCTACCCATTCAGACCTGCTGGCCTGGCGACGCCGCACCCTTGGTTACATGGCCTCTCGTGATCACGCGCGGACCCGAAAAAGAGCGACAGAACCTGGGCATCTATCGGATGCAGAAAATCGCAAAGAACAAGCTGATCATGCGCTGGCTAGCGCATCGTGGCGGTGCACTCGATTTTAAAGAATTCCAACGCAGAAACCCCGGAAAGCCATACCCAGTTGCCGTTGCACTCGGCGCCGATCCAGCGACCATTTTAGGCGCGGTAACACCCGTGCCCGATACCTTGTCCGAATATGCATTCGCCGGTCTGTTACGAAACTCAAAAACCGAGGTCTGTAACGCGCTGAGTTCCGATCTTCAAGTACCGGCGAGCGCCGAATTTGTGTTAGAAGGCTACATCTATCCTGATGAATACGCCGACGAGGGTCCATTCGGTGATCACACGGGTTACTACAACGAAGTAGATCAGTTCCCCGTATTCACGGTAGAAACGATCACCCATCGCAGTAATCCTATTTATCACAGCACCTACACAGGACGACCACCCGACGAGCCTGCGATTTTAGGTGTCGCACTTAATGAGGTATTCATCCCTCTATTCAAGAAGCAGTTCCCTGAGGTCGTGGATTTTTATTTGCCGCCCGAAGGTTGCTCTTATCGAATGGCCGTAGTCACCATCAAAAAGGCCTACCCAGGTCATGCGAAGCGAGTCATGCTTGGCGTATGGAGTTACTTAAGACAATTCATGTACACCAAAATGATCGTCGTCACTGATGACGATATTGATGCGCGTAATTGGGAAGATGTGATTTGGGCCATGACCACGCGAATGGATCCCGCTCGGGACATGACCGTCATCGAAAACACACCCATCGACTATCTCGACTTCGCGTCGCCAGTCTCTGGATTGGGATCGAAAGTTGGCTTTGACGCGACCAACAAATGGCCCGGCGAAACCACTCGTGAGTGGGGTGAGGTAATCTCGATGTCGGATGAAGTGAAGAGCAAGGTCGACCGTATTTGGGACGACCTCGGTATTGACGACTAGCGACTGAACGCGGCGATTGCAGTGCGCTCCACTTCAGCCGCCGCGTCGGGTTCGTCCATTGCACGAAGCACTTCGGCGTAAGGCTTTGCCACTTCGACTGAAGGAGACAGCTCAAAGCACTTCTGATAGAAGTCGCGAGCTTGCCCCCATAACTCGGCACGTTTCGACTGGCGCGCCAGTGCCAGCATCATCGCGTACCGATCATCACACGTAACACTTTGTAACAACTTGATCTGTTTGAACACATCGACACCGTCGGTTTGCCCGTAAAGCGTTAGTAGGCTCGGCTCTACGTCTCGCTTAATAAACGGCCTGAGAACTTTCTCCGCACTTTGCGACATGCCGAGCGTCATTAAGCCTTTGGCATACGCCTGAACGATCTCGACCCGACTCTGATCGGATTTACTCAAACTTGCAAACAAGGTACTGAGCCCGTCCTCGGGTGACCGACCCCGCTGAATACGATCGACCTGCTGATCGATCCAACAGTTGAGAATTCGCGTTCTAAGACGATCGAGCTCCTGAGAAGAGAGTACTTTCTGCTTTTCTGTTGTGACAATTAATGCATACAACGATGCATAATCACCCAGTTCTTCATAAACCCTGGCGAGCGCACGCACAACCATTGCATTTCGAGACTCTTCAAGAGGTTTAAGCGTCGCTAAGCTTTGCTCCCAATCACCTTGTTGCTGGTAGATCTCTGCCTGTACCACGGATACTGCGGGGTGCGCCTCAGGATCGGCCAACTGCGCCTGTTCAAGCAGCTCGAGCGCACGATCGTCTTCACCCATAAATTGTGAACAACGTGCCGCCAGTAAGTAATTGATCACTGGCGAGTCGACGTTGCCGACCGAAGCGAGTAACTGTTGTCTGGCCTGCTTAAAGTTACCCGCGCTGTAGGCGATAAACCCTTTATCTGTTCGCTTTCGAGCACGCGCCTTCGAGCCTTCG
>JABXIR010000260.1 GCA_013372965.1 Gammaproteobacteria bacterium | reverse complement strand
TTTGCTTCCTTCAAGGCCCAGAACCGATTAATCCAATCATAACAAAGGCGTCTAAGTTGACTGCCGTAAACAAAAAAGGCCACGGTTAACGGTGGTGCAGCAGTCGAGGGCGTAGATGAAGTCATTTATGCAGCAAGAATTTAAAAATATCGCAAAGCAAAAGCTTGTTTACCCCATGCGGTTGTATCTTCAAGTGCTTGGTTTTTTGCTCGTGAGCCAATGGCTATTCTCGCTTGTAGATTCATTTTTTCGTTTAGGTGATTTCCAAATTACCTGGAGAGCAGATTGGGTATACCCTGCATCGTTTTTATTGTGGACTATTTATTTGATCACAATAATTTCAGTAGGTAAATTTGTTACATCCTCAGCTAAAAACTGCTAACGCGTTAATTATTAAGAACAAAAAAGCAATCGGCTTTTTTGTTCCTCAACATTCTAGCCAGTAGTTTTTTGCCGATGATTATGGCTTTATTATGATTTTATTGAACAGAGGTAACCTGTAGTGAACGTGAATTTATCACTAATGCTTCCATTTATGGTCGCTATTCTATTATTTTGGATTCTTTTGATCTTCCTAGCGGTAAAAGTTGGTCGTCGATTAGCTCGCTCACAGGGTCGCGATGAAACATCTATCGGCGTAATCGCAGGTGTATTGTCGATCGTGCCGCCAGTCGCCTGGTTGTTCCTTGCAATTCTAGCTTTGCTTCCTTCAAAGCCCAGCCTCGATATATCAAATCATAACAAAGCCGTCTAAATCGACGGCCTTTTAGAAGCAAGGCCACGATTTACGGGGCGTCATAGGGCAAAGTGATCTAAGATAAGTGACAGATGAAAAAACTTAAGGCTTCTTTATCTCTCTTCCAAATCACTTTCCTGGGTGTAGGCACCATGGTAGGGGCTGGCATCTATGTATTAGTCGGTAAGGTTGCTGGCCTATCCGGAGGTTTAAGCTTATGGGCATTTATCGCGGCAGCGCTCATTGTTTCATTTAGTGCTTATAGTCATGGCTTTCTCGCCAAGCATATTCCAAACAGTGCGGGAGCGGCAGAGTACGTAAATAGAGCGTTTCACTCGTCTCATTTAACGCTTGCCGTTGGATTGGGAGTACTGTTAACTGGGGTTGTTTCTTCTGCGGCCCTTGTAAATGGATTCTACGGATACCTGAGCGAACTCATTATTCTGCCGCAGTGGATAGTAATCACTGGCCTAACAGGCATATTATTCCTCACGGCTGCCCAAGCTGTTAATACGTCAGCCAATTTTGCAGTGGCAATCACATTCCTAGAATTATTAGGTTTAATGCTTGTCATTATATTTTCGAAAAGCGGGAACTTCGAGCCAGAGTTGCAAGGGCCCTCATGGTCATTTAACAATATCCAACTAATAATGGCGGGTGCGTTCGTTGCTTTTTATGCCTATGTAGGCTTTGAAGATATGGTAAATCTTGCCGAAGAAGTAGAAAGGCCGGAGAGAACCATGTTACCGGCAGTCATGCTCGCACTCACCCTGACCACAATTCTCTATATTTCGGTGGCTTGGGTTGCATTACATTCACTCCCACTTAAACAACTGGCTGAAAGTGATGCGCCCTTCGCAGTCATGTTGGCTCATTCGCCTTGGATGGCAAACGCTATTAGCATTATTGGGCTTGTCGCAATTATAAATGGTGCATTGGTACAAATATTGATGGGGTCACGTATGTTGTTTGGCCTTAGCCGAGATGGACGCCTACCAAGTTTTCTAAATACATTGAGTCGTAAGCATATTCCCATTAATGCAACTATTGTTGTAACTGCGCTAGTATGGATATTTGCTTTAGCGTTACCGCTCATTACTTTGGCAAAGTTAACTAGTGGCATCATTCTTGTCGTCTTTGCACTAGTTAACGTATCGGCTGTCGTTATTGCTTTGCAGAAGAAGCATTATACTGCAGTAGCGATTGCCGTGACCGGCACTGTACTCAGTATACTTTTTGTTGTGGCGGGTGTTAGTGGAAGCCAATAGTATCTCGGGTAAGCTTAACGGGAGCGATTCCTAAACTTTGACAATGGCGCAGGCTGCCACATTGGAATATCCGTGTGCTATCTATACCAAAGCGCCTCAGTTGGCCGTAAAAAGCGACGCACCTAACGTTGCTCTGTTTTCTTCGGCAACTGAGTGCGGTGTTATGCAGATTCAACCATCAAACAATCGAGGAAGAATTATGTCAGCTGAAGGTTATCACGAGCCGATATCAGAGCTCTCAAATGATACAAGAGATATGCATAGAGCGATCACATCGTTGATGGAAGAGCTTGAAGCAGTAGATTGGTACAATCAACGAATAGATGCGTGTAAGGACGAGGAGTTAAAGGCAATCCTTGCTCATAATCGCGATGAAGAGAAAGAACATGCAGCAATGGTGCTTGAATGGATTCGAAGGAAGGATCCCAGTTTTGATAAAGAACTGAAAGATTACCTCTTTACAGATAAACCCATCGCGCATAAATAAATATGCATCACAAGGCCAAGCACAATTGCACAATTCAAAAGGCCGCAATGAGATGGACCTAGGTCCATCTCAGCCGGTGGTGGCGTTAGGATAGTCATTTATATCGTTCTGTCTAGCTCGGTCAGAATTGTACTAAGGCAAAAACTTGAGATTTATCGGGTCGGTTTGGTTTTTGTTAATCTGATGCTCTTAAGCTTGCCAATGTATCTTTTCAGCCAACAGCCATTCTTGGCATTTGGTGATGTAACCGGTGCAAGCGTGATACTCGCTATTTTGACAGGGTTATTACCTGTTTCTCTAATGGCTTCTATAATTATCAGCTTCAAGCTTGAGGTAAAAGGGAGTTGGGCTAAGGCTGATGTGATCGGTTTATTGCTGGCACTTCAGCTTTGTTGCGTACTTTGGGTTTGGGAGCAGTTACCCCTAGTTTTTTTGGCGATAGGTTCTTCGTTTGTGCTCTGTAACAACAGCAGGCATCGTGATGTCTTTCCTAGTCATGGTTGCGTTCCAAAGCAAAGCCGAGAACAGTGAAGGCGTTATAACGCATGAATAGATTAGGTGTTTACTTCACGTGAATACTTAAAGGAGAGGCTACTTTGAAATCGGAATATGTAATTGGTTTAGTTTTTATAATCCCATTGTTAGCGATGTTGTTCGTAAACCTATTGGCGACTGATGTGTCCAGTTCTGTGGTGTCAATCACTAACTTTGTTTGTTTGTGTGTTGTTGTTATTGCGTTAGTCGATGTGTTGTTTTTGGCTGTTAAGCGTCGTAGAACATAATTTAAGTGTCATCTGATGGTCAGTGTGGTTAGTGCTTGTCGAAAGCTGCTCACGTGGCTCAATGTAAGAGGACGATGTTCATTGCAGTCGGCGGTTTAGCCAATGACGAGCGCCGCTTCGCAGGACGCTAGCGGTGAGCTTCAACGCGCGAGGAAGGTGGTTAAATGATAAAAATAGCCGACAAAGACGATGTTAACGGCGTCGCACTCTTGTTTGATCTTTATCGTCAATTCTACGAGCAAGACTCAAATATTGTACTTGCCAAAGAGTTTATTCAGTCCAGAGTTGATCGAGCCGAATCCGTTATTTTCGTGGCAATAGAGCAGGGCGAAGCGATTGGCTTTTGTCAGTTATACCCGTCGTTCTGTTCGGTGATCGCTGCACCGATCTATATTCTCTACGATCTCTACGTTAAATCTGATTATCGAAAGCAGGGTGTCGCTAAGAAATTAATGCTTGCAGCAGAAGCGCATGCGACCACAACGGGTAAAAAGAGATTAGAGCTATCAACGGCCAAAACTAACGTCTCGGCTCAAAAACTGTATGAGTCTTTAGGTTGGGTTAAAGACGAGGAATTTTACTGTTACAGCCGAGAGATTA
>JABXIR010000070.1 GCA_013372965.1 Gammaproteobacteria bacterium | reverse complement strand
GTTAACTGGACACTTCATAACCACGGGCACGAAACGGTGCGCATCGCCATTGGCGACAACTTACTCTCAAAGCCCTGGACCAGCGATCTGATGCGACTGAACAAGAGCTTCATTGTCCAGCGCTCAATAAAAGCACCCAGAAAGCTCTTTGCGGCCTTCAAAACGCTTAGCAGCTACATAAGCCACTCACTTCAGGTCGATGGCGAACACGTATGGATTGCGCAACGAGAAGGGCGCGCAAAAGATGGTAACGACTTAACTGAACCAGCCATTATCAAGATGTTTGCAATGGCCAAGTCGAAGGAGCAAACGCTGGCTCAATTCATCAACTCAATCAATTTAGTCCCCATATCGATCAGTTACGAATACGACCCGTGTGACCAACTCAAGGCACACGAGCTCAGTCAAATTGCGCAACATGGTCAGTATACCAAGTCGCCTCATGAAGACATTCAAACCATTGGGCGCGGGATTACTGGCTATAAAGGCCGTGTGAACGTCTGCTTCGCAAAGCCAATTGCCAATTTGAATGATGACGTTACGGCTGAAGAAATTGCGGAACTCATCGATAACGCAATTCTGGATCATTATAAGATTCGCCCCGCCAACATCATTGCGATGCAGCAGCTCGATCCGGAAGCCGACATCGACGCTAGCGACTTTGGCATCAGTTTTAGTGATATGGGTAAAGCATCTGCGGAGTTCCGCGAACGTTTTGAAAGAATTGAACCATCCGATGAAGAAGCGTTTCTGGGTGCCTACGCGGCACCTGTAAGACGAATCTTACAAAGAAAAACAGCTCGCTAAGCGAGCTGTTTTTGTTTAAGAACTTGTTTTTTAAACGCCTTAATACTTAACTCGGCTTCGTGTAGCTGTTGTTTCATCTGCTCGATCTCAGCATGGGCGATGGCACAGGCTTGCGCTTGAGAGTTCGCAATAAAGTCTCGCTGTTTCTTCATAAATGAGCCACGGAGTTCTTTCCATTGTTGCATCTTATCCTGCAACTCAACCTCCGCTATTCGAACGCTATCTAACCAGCCACCTTGACTGCCGCTCTGAGCCAACTGCTTTTGCTCAAGCAGTCTAGTGGCGATAATCGCTGCATCGATATGCGCTTTCTCGGTACGCTTCAAATCGTTCGCTAAGCCGAGCTTCGACATGCTCCAGATGAGCCATTTTGTCGGATCGTAGTGCCACCAACGAATGCCGTTGCGATAATCACCTTGAAAGATGTGGTGGTAGTTGTGATAACCCTCACCGTAAGTAAATAACGCCAAAACGTCATTATCACGCGCTGAATTCTCATGGGTATAAGGTCGGCGACCCCAAATATGAGCGAGCGAATTAATGAAAAACGTTGAATGGTGAGAAACGACCAATCGCAAAAAGCCAGCCAGCAATATTCCTGACCAAATATCGCCAACGATCAATCCAACAGCGAGCGCAGGAAGAAAATTCATAATGAGTGCCAGAGGTACGTAGTACTTGTGCTGCCACTCAACCACCGGGTCGCGCTCTAAATCTTTGATGTTATCGAAGCTGACTTTACCGCTTGGATAAGCGCGACACATCCAGCCAATATGCGAAAACCAAAACCCTCGTCCCGCCGAATAGGGGTCTTTTTCGTTATCGTCAACGTGACGATGGTGACGACGGTGACCCGAGGCCCAAACTTTAATACTATTCTGGGTTGCAGCCGCGCCGAACAGAGCGAACAGCACTCTGACAGGAAGTGATGCCTTGTAAGCGTTATGGGACCATAGCCGATGATATCCCGCAGTAATCGAAATGCCGTTTAAAAAGAGAACGACAACGGCAGCTATCCACGCACTCGCTGAATAACCGACCGTCAACCCATACCACGGGACAGCAATTAACGTTACAAGGGTGGTCACGGTGAAAACGGTCACCGGTAACCAGACGACTGGGGGTTTAGAATTCGACATAAAAAGCTCCTAACTACAATCGCAGATCATAGTCAGAAAGCATGACTTCAACATGACAGAACGCGACGAACTGAGCTGTCACTTTCTAAGCACAGTGAGCGCGGTGCATCATCTGAGATTATCTCTGCCACACCTATGTTCATGAGCAGAGTGCGCGTAGCGAAAGGCGTCGAATGATCTCCATCCGATGATCGCGATCTTCAATTAAACCGCGCCTTGCCGGCAGGAGATCCCATACGACTTGGTGCTCGCACCTCGCTAAGGAAGAGGCTTCGAAATGGCCGTGCTTTGCATGGGAAAAAGTGGTTTCGAGTGGCTGGCACCTAGCGAGAACGTGGAATAGTCTGAATCCGCTAAACCGCCGAAAACCTGGAGACGAAAAAAAACCACGATGCAAAGATCGTGGCTTTTTCGACCCGAAAACAGGTCCGTAGCGCAAAGAATGCTGGGATTAACCAAGCTTCTCTTTGATACGTGCTGCCTTACCAGAACGCTCACGTAGGTAGTAAAGCTTCGCGCGACGTACGTCACCGCGACGCTTAACAGCTAAGCTTTCTACTAGCGGGCTGTAAGTCTGGAAAGTACGCTCAACGCCAATACCGTGAGAAATCTTACGTACAGTGAACGCAGAGTTCAGACCACGGTT
>JABXIR010000217.1 GCA_013372965.1 Gammaproteobacteria bacterium | reverse complement strand
TGCAATTCGTGCCAAAACGATTGATCTTCCTTTGGTGCGCCGAAGTCATGAGACGAGACCAAGGCGTTAAAGAATGGGCTTATCGGTGCTTCAGCGAGCTTGATATCGAGCGTAACGCGGTGGGCGTTAGTTGCCATGATGACCGTTTTCGACTGGCGTTGTAGCCATTGCAGGAACTCGATGGTGCCCGGTCTTATCGCAATGTGTTGTTTGACTTCTCGCTTCATCTCGCTGATCGGCATGTCGAGGGCTTCTGTCCAGTAGTCGAGGCAGTACCAGCTCAACTTACCTTGCTCCTTAGTGAAAATGGGTTCAAGGTGATGAAAGGCTTCGTCGAAGCTAAGCCCGTGTTTACGCGCGTAGGCGTTTGGAACCAACTGTTGCCAAAAGTACATATCGAAGCTTAAATCGAGCAGAGTTCCATCCATATCGAGAAGAACCGTGTCGATCTCGTTCCAGTTAGGTATCATAACGTGAATAGACCTATTGATTGAGTGATTGTTATGCACGAACTCCCCGAAATTTTACAGAAACAACTTGTCGCGCAGTCGAATCTGTTTCGTGTCGAGCAATTACATCTTCGTTTCAGTAACGGTAATGAGCGCGTTTATGAGCGCCTCGTCACGTCTCATGAGCGTAACCCAGTCATGATGGTGGCAATGACCGAAACGAATGAAGTACTTCTTGTCAGAGAGTATAACGCTGGCACTGAACAATATCAGCTGAGTTTACCGAAAGGCGCGCGAGATCCTGGAGAAACTTCCGAAATGGCGGTCCGTCGTGAGTTGCAAGAGGAGGTTGGATTTGACGCCGCTAAAATCAGGCTAATTAAGACGATGTCTTTGGCGCCCGGATACATGCAGTACAAGATTGATGCCTTTCTCTGCGAGTCACTGTGCCCGGCGTCTCTGGAGGGTGACGAACCTGAACCTCTCGAAGTCGTTGCTTGGCCGATCGGTCAACTCCATGAGCTGTTTGCACTGGATGAGTTCGACGAAGGTCGAGCAATTGCCGCGATACTATTAGCCTTACCGATGATCGACGGAGATCGATCATGAAGGCGCTACCCACGATCTCAGCCATCGAGGCGCTGCAGAGAACCAAGGCTAGCTTTCTTGACCTGCGTTCTCCATCGGAGTTTAACGACAGCCAATTGCCGTCAAGCGTGAACTTACCGCTGCTCTATGATAACGAGCGTCATGAAGTTGGCCTCTGTTATGCTGAGAAAGGCGAGCAGAAAGCGATTGAGCTCGGTCACCAAATTTTATCGGGCGACGTCAAAGCGGAACGCATCCGGCGATGGCGCCAATGGGCTCATTCAGTATCGGAACCCATACTGTTTTGCTGGCGAGGTGGGCTACGTTCTCAGAATGTGCAACAGGCCTTGCACGAGGAGCACGTTGTTGTGCCGCGCGTAGAGGGGGGCTATAAGGCCATTCGCAGAGTGTTGGTGGATCTTCTCGCGGGGCAAGACTGGCCCGTAATAAAAGTGATCAGTGGTCCAACAGGATCGGGTAAAACAGACCTCATTAAATCAATTCAACATAGTATCGACCTTGAGGGGCTCGCACGTCATCGCGGCTCGGTCTTCGGTGCGATGGCGCCAACTCAGCCGGCACAAGCGAGCTTTGAGAATTCCATTGCGGTTGAACTGTTCTTCCGGCTGCAAAATGCCTTTGTTTGGGCCGAGGATGAAGGCAAGTTAATCGGACGTCGGCATCTCCCTCAGTTGCTCAAAGAACGCATGAGTCAGGCGGACTACGTGGAAGTTGAAGAGTGTGTTGAAGCGCGCGCTCAACGTCTGATAGGTGATTACTTGGGCTTTAAGCCGCTTAGCGAAAACGATATTTCTCAAAAACAGGTTGAAGTCCTCGAACAATTTGATCGCATCGAGCGGCGTCTGGGCGGGCTCGTTCACCGTAAAATAAGATCGTCAATTGAGGATGCTTTTGCGCATCAACAACGGTCGGGTGAGATCAGCGAGCATGAAGCTTGGGTGGCTGAACTACTCACTCGATATTACGATCCGATGTATGCCTACCAAAACGAGCGAAAACAAGGGCGGCTGCTGTTTCGGGGCAGCTATCAGGATGTTAAAGAATTTTGTTGTCAGAGCGATTAAAAAAACTAGAAATTGTCGCGTAAGCAACTATATTTAGAGTCGTCAACCGAGAAAAATAATCCAACAACAATTTCTTGGAGGTGTCTATGGCATCATCTAAATCGTCTGACTCAAAGTCGCTGTTCGATGAAAGCGGACAGCTAAGAAGCTCTCGTTCTACGGAAGAAGTTCGCAGCAAATTATCCACCGATGTTGAGGCTTTTTTGGCCTCGGGTGGTCGAATAGAAGTCGTTGATCGAAACGTCCGTGGCGACCCAGTTAAAAAGCCAAAATCAAACTATGGCAGTCGTCCTATCTGAGCAAGTAACTGCTCTACGTTAAGCTCGCCACCCGAATTTTTGGGAGCGAGCTTAATAAAATTCCAATCCGCGGCTCTCGCACCTTCTTGGTCGTATTTGTCACTGTCGCCAATCAGTACGAAGGCGTCCCGACTCATACTGAGTTCTGATTCAATGTGTTTAAAAAATCGCGCATCTGGCTTGGCAAAGCCGATGGCCTCTGCACTGAAATGATGTTTGAAAAATTGGCCGATCGGGGTTCGAAAGACGTTGGCGTTCCCGTTGGTTGCGGAGATCAGGCAAAAGTCCTTCTCAATGGTCTGCAGCAACGCCAGCGTGTTCTTAAACAAGTGCACCTGTTGGCGTTTTGCTAAAAAAAGATCCATTCCTTTCTGTGCGAGTCGGCTTGCCGCTGAGTCTGTCTCGCCACAGTCTAAAAACGCTTGAGTTAATACTCGCTCCCTCGTGCGGGTGATTTGCGTAGACATCGGTCCCGGTTGCTTCATGGCAACACGCATTTGTGCAAGTGAAAGGATGCTGTGTCTCTGCGAGAATTCGGGATGTTTCGCGCAGCACCATTCGAACAGCGCCGTTTCGGCGTGCTTTAGTGTGGGCTCGCTATCCCAAAGGGTGTCGTCTAGATCAAAGGCAATGACTTTGGTCATTTATCCATCTCGCTTTTTGGCGCGGGGGTGCGCTTGATCGTATACGTCCGCCAAGTGCTGAAAGTTCAGGTGGGTGTACACTTGCGTGGTGGATAAATTCTCATGCCCGAGCAGCTCTTGCACGGCCCGCAAGTCGCCTGAGCTTTCTAATAGGTGCGAGGCAAATGCATGACGAAACAGGTGTGGGTGCAGTGAAATGTCGATTCCGGCTGCCAGTCCACGTTGTTTAATAATGTATTGAACGCCTCGACTGCTCAGTGGCTGTAAGCTTTTGAGATTAATAAAGAAATGATTGGTTGGAGCCCCGAGCTGGGATCGTGCCTTAGCCCATCGATCGATCGCGTCCCGTGCGTGTTTACCTAGTGGGATAATGCGTTCTTTATTGCCCTTTCCCATTACTCGAATTGACCGACCGTGTTGTATGACACTCGAGGTCTCTAACGTCAGTGTCTCGGCAAGGCGGATGCCACATCCATAAATCACCTCAAGAAGCGCGCGGTCACGCAGGTCCTTAGGTGAGTCGCCGTTAATTTCTACTGCGACCTTTGCGGTGTCTACATCAATGACTTTTGGTAGCGGTTTAGTGAGCTTGGGTAGTGACAACTTTGGCAGTGCGAAGTCGGCGGGCAGAATGCCCCTGCTAATTGCCCAATGTACGAAACTCCTTAAGGCGGAGGCTGATCGAGCCACCGAGCGTGGGCTCAGTCCCGATTTACTGAGCTGAGCAATGACTTTGCGGAGTGCCGCGGAGGTTAACTGCGTTTCTAAAGTGTCGAGTTGTACATTGATGAATCGGTGGATATCTCGCTCGTAAGCACTAACGGTGTGCTGGCTACATCGCTTCTCTTGCGACAAATAGGCCAGCCATTGTTCGATGCTAGCTAGAGGTGTCATCGTGGATTGCAGGAATGACACGAGCGAGGACTTCGCTGACGTAATTGAGGAACAGCGTGCCCATGCCTGAGCGGTAGTACGCAGGGTCGCTGTTGCCAACCGCCAAAATACCGTATTGCTGCCCGTGAGCGATAGGAGTGATCGCCGCCGATTTGACTTTGTTGTGACCAAAAATCCAAGTGAGTTCGGCGTCGCTAAATTGCCCGCAGACGGCTTTTGAACTCGTGAGGATTGATCTAATGTGACGGTTTGCTTCGAGGATTCGGCACGTTCTGACACCGCTCACCGGTGTTTCACGAAGTAGAATAAGCGCACAGAACTCAACTCCGAAGTCGTCGTAGAGGCTTCGCTCTACGCCGGCATTGAGTTCTTTGAAACTCGTGGCATCGAGGGCGTGAAGAACAAATCGTCGGGTTTGTGCAAACTTTCGGTCGTTGTCACGAGCGTGCTCTAACAGCTGATCGAGTCGGCCGTGAAATTCGGTATTGCGGCCTCTAAGAACATTCACTTGGTGTTGAAGCAATGACACTGCTTCGCCACTCTCGTGAGGGATGTTTAGCTGGTCAACAACGTCAGTGTGCGTTGCGAAGAACTCGGGATTCTCTGTCAGGTATGCGATGACCTCTTCTGAGGTAATGTTACTTGCCCGTGATTCGGTGCTCATAGTGTTATATAACCTTCAAAAACGGTGTCGGCTGGCCCACGCATGATTACGGGTTGGTTATCTCCCTGCCATTCAATCTCGAGTTTGCCACCTTTTAGTTCTAAATTCACCTTTGCATCACACCAGCCGTTCTTGATTGCTGCTACGGCAGTTGCACACGCGCCCGTTCCGCAGGCGAGTGTTTCGCCAACGCCTCGCTCGTAGACTCTGAGCTTAAGGGTGTCACGGCTAATCACTTCAACAAAGCTGACGTTAACGCCATTCTTAAACGCCTTGTGAGTTGATAGCGCGCGTCCATATTTTTCAACTGGGTATCGCTTGGCATTGCTTACGCGGGTCACTAAGTGGGGGTTGCCCATTGAAATGGCTGAAATATGAAAACTGCGGTCGAGCGCTTTTAAACGATAGACTTCTGATAGCTCACGGTCGAGCCCAATGGCCTTGGGATCGAATTCTGGTGGCCCCATGTCGACTTCAACGAGACCGTCACTGCCGATGCTGAGCTCGAGCTGCCGGCTCATGGTGTTTACGCGGATACGATCTCGGTGTGTTAGGTTCTGGTCGCGCACAAACTTTGCGAAACATCGGGCACCGTTTCCGCAGTGCTCAACCTCGGTTCCGTCACTGTTAAAGATTCGATAATTGAAATCGACATGAGGTCGATTGGGCGCTTCGACAATCAGTAATTGATCACAGCCAACCCCAAAATTTCGGTCGGTGATATGAGTGATTTGATCGCGGCTAAGATTGACGCGCTGTGAGATAGCGTCGATGACCACAAAGTCGTTACCAAGACCGTGCATCTTGGTGAATTTCAATCGCATGATTTACCCTTCGAATAAATATTCATCACGATACAGCGAAGTATAGCTCTCCCGGGCACGCGCAAGGTGCATACAGCGGTCGGAGAGGATAATCTCGGCTGCTCGTCGGCGACTATTATAGTTGCTCGCCATGGAGAAACCATAAGCACCTGCACTGTGAATTACAAGCAATGATTGCTCGGCTAAACACAAAGGTCGCTGCTTAGCGATAAAGTCGCCGGTTTCACAAATAGGTCCGACAATATCCCAGTGAAGCGGTGTCGCATCTTCGGGTGGATCGATCACTTGGATACGTTGCCAAGATTGGTATAAAGACGGTCGGGCTAAATCGTTCATGGCGGCGTCAATGATGGCGAAGTTGTGTTCACCGTTGTGCTTGGTTAACAGGACTTGCGATAGCAATACACCCGCGTTGGCAGTGATGGAGCGACCGGGCTCAAAGATGAGCTGCTCAGTCCGGTTTGCTAACCGCGCTAAAACGCGAGCGATGATTTCAGCCGGCTGAGGGGGTGTTTCATTATCGTAGCGCACGCCTAAACCACCGCCTAAATCGATGTGTTGGAGTGTGATCCCAAGCGATTCGAGCTCTTCGACCCAAGCGAGGACTTTCTCTAGTGCGTCCATAAATGGTTCAGCCTCAGTAATTTGAGAGCCGATATGACAATCGATACCAATCACGCTGAGGCTGGTGAGCGACGAGGCGTGTTGGTAGGCGTCGATGACTTGGTCGGCAGCGATGCCGAACTTATTCTCTTTGAGGCCGGTTGAAATGTATGGGTGGGTTTTGGCATCGACGTTTGGGTTGACACGCAGCGACACCGGTGCGATGACGCCCATCGACTCCGCAATTGAGTTGATGTGGTCGAGTTCGCGTAATGACTCGACGTTAAAGCACTTAATCTGTTGTTCAAGTGCAAAACGAATAGCATCAAAGGATTTGCCGACGCCCGAAAATACGATTTTTTTCGGACTGCCGCCCGCAGCAATGACGCGGTGCAGTTCTCCCTCCGACACGATGTCGAAACCACAGCCACGTCGCGCGAGGATCTGTAGAACCGCGAGGTTGGAGTTCGCCTTGACGGCGTAACAGACGGTACCTCGATCTCCCAGAGCGTTAATCCAGGCATCGGCGAACTGTTCGAGAAGATCTTGGCGGTACACGTAACAGGGTGTGCCGTACGTTGCAGCGACTTCCTTTAGTTGAGCGTCGGACCACGCTAGGTCACTCATCCTCGGATTCCTGTGGTTGCGGCGTTTCCGGTGTTTCTTCTGGCAAATATAACGGCCCCTTTTGGCCACAGGCTGATACCAAAAGGAAGACCGCTAGTAAGGTGATGATGCGCTTCATGATGATCTCCTATTACAGCGTTGCGCGAGCGCGAATGGCTGCGGCGCGCACTTGGTTTGGTGCGGTGCCGCCTAAATGATCTCGCGCCGAGACGGAGCCATCCAGCGTGAGCACGTCGAATACGTCGGCTTCGATCATCGAGCCGAACGACTGGAGTGTTTCTAGGCTCATCTCGGCCAGATCAATCCCTTGCTTCACGCCTTCAGCAACTGCGAGGCCGACAATTTCGTGAGCATCACGAAAGGCAACGCCGCGCTTGACGAGATAATCTGCAAGATCGGTTGCCGTCGCGAAACCGCGTGAAGCGGCCTCTCGCATAACGGTCCGGTTAGGTTTGATGGATGGTACCATGTCAGCGAACGCCAGCAGACAATCTTTGAGCGTATCGACGGCATCGAACAGCGGCTCTTTATCTTCTTGGTTGTCTTTGTTGTATGCCAGTGGTTGCGATTTCATAAGGGTTAGCAGGCTGATTAGATGCCCGTTGACGCGACCCGTTTTACCTCGAATGAGCTCCGGAACATCCGGATTCTTCTTCTGCGGCATAATGGATGAGCCGGTACAGTAACGGTCAGGAAGTTCAATGAAGTTAAATTGTGCCGACGTCCAGATCACGAGTTCTTCTGACATACGAGACAGGTGCGTCATACAAAGCGCAGCTGCACTACAAAACTCGATGGCGAAGTCGCGATCGGATACGGAGTCGAGACTGTTTTCGGTGGGCTTACGAAATCCCAGTAATTGTGCAGTTTGTTCGCGGTTAATTGGATAGGTTGTACCAGCGAGTGCGGCCGCGCCGAGGGGACATTCGTTTAAGCGCTCCGCGCAGTCTTTAAGGCGCGATTGATCACGCTTTAACATCTCCTGCCATGCGAGAAGATGATGACCAAACGTGACGGGCTGTGCAGTTTGCAGATGCGTGAATCCAGGCATGATCGTGTCAGATTCCGATTCGGCGAGATCAATCAATGCGGATCGCGCGGAGCGAAGTAAATCGATGAGGATACCGATTTCGTCGCGAAGCCAGAGGCGGATATCCGTCGCCACTTGGTCATTCCGCGAACGCCCCGTGTGTAGGCGTTTGCCGGCGATGCCGATTTTATCGGTTAGCGCAGCCTCAATGTTCATATGGACATCTTCGAGTTGAACAGACCATTCGAAGTCACCACTTGCGATCTCAGATTCTATTTGATCAAGACCCGACAGTATCGATGACTTGTCCTCTTCCGAGATAACACCGGATGATGCGAGCATTTGCGCATGGGCGCGACTGCCTTGGATATCCTGTTTTGCCAAGCGCTGGTCGAATGTGACAGATGCGGTGAATCGTTCGACGAAGGCGTCGGTGGCTTCTTGAAAGCGCCCGCCCCAGAGTTTCTGCTTAGACATATTATGAATCTCGCTAAATTAAAGAGTAATTGACCCTTGTATACTAGGCTATTCGGCTTACGAGGCGCAATTGACGCTTTGTTATCGAAGCTATTCATAGCCCTCATATTTTTAAAATTGAATATTTGTTTATTTTAAGCTCTTAACTAACCTTATGACTAACGGTGTTAATAAGCGTTTAGGCGGTGTGCAGGAATGAACGAATGATCAGAGTGTTTTTGGTAGACGACGATGCGGACAGCATCGAGAAGTTCGGGCAGGCCTGTGAGGAAATAGATGGGATAGAACTTGTGGGCTCATCGTCGAATTGGGTGTCGAGCATTGATGCGTGTGAGCGCCTAATTCCGGAGCTGATTGTCGTCAACTGGCGTCTACCGGGGCAAACCGTCGCCAATATGGTTGACTTTATCAACAACGAAGATGTACCACCGGCTTTATGTGTAGCTTCGCTACATCAGAGTGATGCCTGGGATGCGTTTCGGGCAGGTGCTCGAGGGTTTCTGGTCAAGCCTTATCGATCCGCCCCTCTTCAATCGTTATTAGAAAGCCTCTTACGCCCTAATCGAATTCGAGAGGCCGTGGGGGGCGATCAAGGACGACGAGAATTCATCACGATCAAGAGCCGCCGAGGTTTGTCGGTCGTGCCAATCGAAGAAATACGGTACTTCTACGCAGACCAAAAATATGTCATGGCAGTGACGTCCGAATGTGAGCGAGTCCTGGATGAACCTCTGCGTAAGCTGGAAAATCGGTATGGTGACTTGATGCTACGCGTCCATCGCAATGCGATTGTTTCCTTGAGGCATGTGTGCGGCTTAAAGCGCTTGTCGTCGGGTCAGTACCGAGTCGAGCTATCAGATCTGGACGAAGGCCCCATTGTGAGCCGTCGTCATCTTGCACAAGTTCGCGCAAGGCTTGCTTCGATGTAAGCTTGGGTCGTGTTACTATCGCTGACATTCTCAAACGTGATGTAGACTCGGACGCTATGAATCAAAAGTTAATCATCGCCACTCGCGAGAGTGCTCTAGCATTGTGGCAGGCGAATTTCGTGAAAAGCGAACTAGAACGAATCCACCCGAACTTAACCGTCGAGTTGCTCGGAATGACCACTCGGGGTGACCAGATATTGGATTCACCGCTGGCCAAGATCGGTGGCAAGGGTTTGTTTGTAAAGGAACTCGAAACGGCATTGCTCGATGGGCGCGCTGATATCGCCGTGCACTCTATGAAAGACGTGCCGATGAGTTTTCCAGAAGGCCTCGAACTTGGCGTCATTTGCCAGAGAGAAGACCCGCGCGACGCATTTGTATCAAACCAATTCGCGGCGATCTCTGACTTACCTCAAGGTGCAGTCGTTGGGACGTCGTCCTTGAGACGCAGTTGCCAGCTTCGTCGTGAACGCCCCGACCTCGTCATTAAAGACCTTCGCGGAAACGTCAATACTCGCCTCGCTAAACTCGATCGTGGTGAGTACGACGCTATCATTCTCGCGACCGCGGGCTTGAAACGGCTGGGTTTCGACGACCGTATCGCAGAGTTAATCGACACCGACTGGTTATTGCCGGCAGGCGGCCAAGGTGCTGTAGGGATTGAGCTTCGTTCGAACGATAACGCGACCGCTCAGTTGTTGGCCCCCTTGGGCTGTGAGCTCACTTCCTCATGCGTGCTCGCCGAAAGGGCTATGAATCTGAGGTTAAACGGTGGCTGTCAGGTCCCAATTGCAGCCTTTGCAACACGCGCGAACGATGGGCAGATTACGCTTCGTGGGCGAGTGGGGTCGACCGACGGAACGGTCATGCTCGAGTCTGAGCATGTGGGCATCGATCCCGAGACATTGGGTTTGAAAGTTGCAGATGAACTGATCTCGCAAGGCGCTGCCGAGATTCTGGCCGAGGTCTACGGAGCGGACTAAATGAGCGTATGGGTCACGCGCGTTGCGCCCTATCATCTTACTCTCCTAGAGCGCTTAGCAGAGCTTGGCGCGTCTCCTGAGCATGTGCCGCTGGTGGCTATCCATCCTGTAGACCTAGATCCTGTGGCTCGTCAGACCGTTTATAACCTCGACCATTACGACCAAGTTGTGTTCGTCAGTCGCTCAGCGATCGACTTTGCCCTGCCACTGTTCGAAGGGCTTTGGCCTCAATGGCCTGATCACCAGGTTTGGTGGACCATGGGGCCAGGTTCGGCAAATGTGTTGAGCCAATATCATGCTCAGGTTCGCTACGCCGAGCCGTCGACATCTGAAGGCCTC
>JABXIR010000143.1 GCA_013372965.1 Gammaproteobacteria bacterium | reverse complement strand
TTGATGGCAACATCGGCTGTATGGTTAACGGTGCTGGCCTTGCAATGGGTACTATGGATATCGTTAAGCTCCACGGCGGTGCTCCAGCTAACTTCCTTGACGTAGGTGGCGGTGCGACGAAAGAGCGCGTAACGGAAGCATTCAAGATCATTCTATCGGACGAAAACGTGAAGGCGGTTCTTGTGAACATCTTCGGTGGTATCGTACGTTGTGACCTAATCGCGGAAGGTATCATTGGCGCAGTTAAAGAAGTTGGTGTTGAAGTTCCTGTGGTTGTTCGCCTCGAAGGTAACAACGCTGAGCTCGGTACTAAAGTATTGGATGAGAGTGGTCTTGGCGTTATCGCTGCGACTAGCTTGACGGATGCGGCTGAAAAAGTTGTTGCTGCTGCGGAGGGCAAATAATGAGCGTTTTAATCGATAAGAACACTAAAGTACTATGCCAGGGTTTCACTGGTGGCCAGGGTACTTTCCACTCTGAGCAAGCAATTGCTTACGGTACAAACATGGTTGGTGGTGTGACTCCAGGTAAAGGCGGCACGACTCACCTTGGCCTGCCGGTTTTCAACACCATGAAGGAAGCGGTTGCGGCTACGGGTGCTGATGCGTCAGTGATCTACGTGCCTGCACCTTTCTGTAAAGATTCTATCCTAGAAGCGGCATACTCAGGTGTTAAGTTGATCGTTGCAATCACCGAAGGTATCCCGACACTGGATATGCTTGAGTGTAAAGTGGTTTGTGACAACCTTGGCGTTCGTCTAATTGGTCCAAACTGCCCAGGTGTTATCACTCCTGGAGAGTGTAAGATCGGTATCATGCCAGGTCACATTCACTTGCCAGGTAAAGTAGGTATCGTGTCTCGTTCAGGAACACTAACCTACGAAGCTGTTAAGCAGACAACTGACTACGGTTTCGGTCAGTCTACTTGTGTTGGTATTGGTGGAGACCCAATTCCTGGCTCGAACTTTATCGATATTCTAGAAATGTTCGAGAACGATCCGAAAACTGAAGCGATCGTAATGATTGGTGAAATTGGCGGTTCAGCTGAAGAAGAAGCGGCAGCTTTCATTAAAGCGAACGTTACTAAGCCGGTGGTTTCTTACATTGCAGGTGTTACAGCGCCTCCTGGTAAACGCATGGGACACGCTGGTGCAATTATCGCAGGCGGTAAGGGTACAGCAGACGAGAAGTTTGCAGCACTTGAAGACGCTGGTGTTAAGACCGTTCGTTCGCTTGCGGACATCGGTAAGGCACTGAAGGAAGTAACGGGCTGGTAATCAACCCTCGTTTACTTTCTCAATGAAGAAGGGACGCTAAGTTAGCGTCCCTTTTTTATTGCGGGAAGTTTAAGTCGTCGAAAGGAATCGATTCGAAGTCACTAACGCTATTTATGCTGCATCCAACGGATTCAACCTCGATGGGATTCGTTGGTTGCATAATTGTTTCCTGTGGGTTCATTTAACCGTGCTAGCCTTGTTGTTGCTTTAATTCACTACTGAAAAGGTGTTTAATAACTAATATTGCGTCAAAAAATAACGATTACGAAAGGATTCTTCGATAATGAAACGCTCGGTCTTGCTTGCTGTTGGATCTTTATTGCTCGTAGTTGCAGTCTACTTACTGATATTCGATCAGACAGCTGATGGAACAACACCATCGACACCTAATCCCGTTCCCGTCGGAGCTTCTCCAAATGCTGACGGCTCTCGCGACGATGGTGACGCCTCGGCGACCACCCCTGCGAACTCAGAGTCTTCCGAAACATCGGACCGTCCGATTGGCAGCACACAAACGACTCAACAGATTCCACTCGATTTACCTGCTCAGGATTCAAAAGAAGCGACTGCCGACGCAATTGCCGACTGGTTAATTTCAGAGGGGTGGTTAACAAGCGCGGATGATTTGGACACACTGATCGGTGGCGGCAATGTCGGTTCTTTAGAAATCGAACGAGTGCAGCAGAGCCATGAAGGCATTCCGGTGTATCAGTCAAACTTAGTGGTACTAAAACAAGACGGACGTATCATCTCCATCGAGGGAGCGTTAGCCGTCGATATCAACTTGAATCTCGAACCTACGATCTCGGTTGAAGATGCCCTTGCGGCGGAGCAGGCGCGCCAGATGGACGAGACGCTTAGGCTCGCGACAGAAGGTCCACAGTTATTTATCCATCAGCGTTCGGGTGTCAGTCATTTAGTCTGGCGCCTCGAGCGAGGTGTAGTTGGTGATCTCTACGATGTGCTGATTGATGCGCATAGTGGAGATCGTATCCGCGAGGTTAAACGAGGAATTTCAGGATGAGAGTCTTCGTGGTTGCGTGCGCCGTGTTCGCTTGCCTAGGGTCATTTTCAGCAAATGCAAATCAAGCGGTTGCGCACATTTTTGATTACCAAGCGTTCTGTGAACGTGTGAATAACAAAGTCACCCATGATGGGTTTAATCGCTATTTGCTCGATTTGTCGGCTGAACGTATCGACGGCGACGTTGTGGTGTATCCCAACCGCATCGAGGGTAACCGCGGTCCGGGTGTCGCGCAATCAGCTCAGCTGGCTCAATCGTACGATCAGTTCCGTCGACTCATGGGAATCAATGGCGTCGATGGGCAGGGTAAACGCCACAATTTAGTGGTCAATGCAGGTCTTGAAAGCGAGCCATTCGGCTGTGCTCTCAGCGATGAGTTTCAGGGTTTCAGCGTTTCCGGGGGCGGATACAGTTTTGATGCGTTCACTCCAATTACTCTGTCCATGGAAGAAGTCGTTGGTCACGAAGCCTACCATGCCTTTATTTCGGGAAACGCCAATCTAGAGTACGAATTTCAGTCTGGGGCATTAAACGAAGCATTATCGGATGCATTCGGTGTCGTATTCAGGATGTGGTTAGCGTCGGGTAAACCCAATGATGGTAATCAAATACGAGTGGTCGACGATGCGCATTGGCAGCTTCGTTACATCAATGAGCCGCTTCGAGATTTCGAGTCGCCCAATAACGTGCGTTTGTCGCCTCAACCTGACCATATGAATCAGTATCGCAAAATGCCGTTAGCGGATGACGCGGGCGGTGTTCATATCAATTCGGGTATTATAAACCACGGGTTCTATTTGCTCAGTGAAGGCGGTCAACATCGCCGCACACGTCAAGGACCGAACGTTTCCGGAATTGGGCCGTATAAAGCGCTGCAAATTTGGCACGGCGGTTTGCTCATGATGAATCCGCACAGTGACTTTCGCGATGCCCGAGATAAGTTTCAGCGCGCAGCCGTTGCAATCTTCGGGCACGGTTCGGCCGAAGTCCAAGCAGTGGTTGATGCGCTCGACGCGATTGCATTGCCTGCGGTAGCACTTCCGCCAGCGCCAAATAACCCAGTACCCAATAATCCTGCGCCCAGTAATCCCTTACCGGAAGAAACTGAGGTCGAGGTAGAGGCTCCGTCGAGCCCAGTGCCAACAACACCTTCACCAACAACACCGAGTCCCACGAGTCCAGCGCCAGGGTCACAGCCCGGGCCTTCAACACAACCACCGACAAGTGCCGAGCCTCCGGTGACGCCGGCCGAGTCGTCGAATCGTTGGTTGTTGATCGCGGTTTGCGCATTCCTCGGGTTGATTTTAATTGTGGTTGCACGTCGTCAGCCGTTTGAAGACGAACCGTTGGTTGCGACTGTGGGCTTATCCGAGGCAGCGGCCGAACCCTCATTTAATCGTACTGATTCAGCTGCTAAGGCTTCGGTCGTTAAGCCATTCAAATTACATATTGATGGTCAGAAGTTCTTTCTTAGCAAAGAGCGTCTTACTAGCCGAGACGGGGAAGTATTTGGTCGAAGCGCGAACTTTAGTCATGTGATGATTGCAGCGAAGGGAGCGTCGCGTAGGCACCTGCGCTTCAGCTATCACTCGAATCGCCTTTACGTTACCGATCTAAACTCAAGTTCTGGTACCCAATTAAACGGGGTTGCGTTAGCACCCATGACACCAACACCCGTTGTAGTAGGCGATGTCATCACAATTGCCGACAGTACGGTAATAGAGGTTAAATATGTCATTTAAAACGTGGTTTGTTGGTCGCGATAGTTCGTCTGATGTGGTGCTTAACGATGCGAGTGTGTCGCGTAACCATTGCGAAATAACGGTCTCAGGTGGCGAGTGCGTCGTCGTTGATAATCGCTCCAGCTCGGGTTCGTTCGTTGCGGTTGACGGCAAATGGCAGCGCATCACCAATCGCGTCGTACCCATAGAAACGGTGGTTAAACTCGGCAATGTCGAAACAACCATTGCAAAGCTAATTCGTGGAGAATAAATAGTGAGTAAGCTACTAGAGGCAAAAGAAGGCCAATTTCGTATTACCGTTGCACTCGTTGCAATGATTGCCGCTTGCATTCTAATCGTATTGTTAGACGTGTTGTTACCTGCGAATGCAGAGGGTGTCGATCTCGCGGATTTGTTAATCGACCGGACCAATGATCTCTATCCCCTGACAATTCAAAATCTCATGTGGTTTATGTTCGCGTTGGGCCTTGGCGAGTTGTGGGTGCGTCATCAGCGTATTAAGGTCGAAGTGGCTCAGCTCAAGAAACGCATCTTACCGGAAGATGAAGAGACCTTACTTCGAGGTAAGGACTTAGGACAGATCATGTTAAACCTCCGTGGCAGTGGACAGCAACGGTTGTATTATCTTCAGGAGTTGGTAACACGAAGTATTCAGCAGTTCCGACTAAATGACTCGGTTGCCCAGGCCGATAGTATTCTGAATACCAGCCTAGATCTCATCCACGCCGAGGTCGACTTAAAGTACAACATGCTACGTTATTTAAGTTGGTTACTCCCCACGCTGGGGTTTATTGGCACCGTCGTCGGTATTTCTTTGGCTCTGGCCGAGGCAGGAAATATGCCCGATGTTACGGACGGTGATGCGATTAAAGTCTGGATGGGCGTTCTCACGTCGAAGTTGGGAATCGCATTTAATACGACGCTACTGGCGTTACTTCAGTCGGCGGTGCTGGTGTTCTTAATTCACATCGTGCAAGCACGCGAAGAAGAAGCAGTGAACGGTATCGGTCGATACTGTCTTAATAATTTGATAAATCGTCTTTACGAGAAAAAGGATTGATAAGGAGAGTTCTATGCCTGCAAAAATTGGACCCGATGGAAAGCCTATCGTCGTAGATACGGTACCGTTCAAAGCGGATTTTAGTGATAATGAAGCAACGGAGCCTTATAACCCCGGTGCGGGTCGAGCAGCGCCGACGGATTTTAGCGATTCGGATGCGACTGAACCGTACGCGCCTGGTTCGAAGTCAAGCAGTTCTAACGCTGCGACCATCGCGATCGATATCGAAGAGGTTTCTGTACAACCCGGATCGTCGGCTCAAGTGACTGTCAACGTGGTCGATGACGACGAAGCGACACAAGTATTCCGAGCTGCAAAACCCGTTGAAGCCGTCGCTACCTCTTCGGTTGAGAGTGCGACGGTCAGTGAGTCGGGCGCAATGGAGGACCCACCTGTT
>JABXIR010000087.1 GCA_013372965.1 Gammaproteobacteria bacterium | reverse complement strand
GCTCGGGTAAAAACTTGACCGGCCCAGGCTGCAGACTCATCACTCGAATTCCAGGCGCCCATTTCACCGCAAGCGATTTGGTAAGGCTCTCAAGCGCTGCCTTAGTTGCACAGTAAAGTGAAAATTCTGCACGTGGGCGCTCTGCGAAAATATCGGTCATGTGAACGATTAATCCCGGCTCTTGTTCGTCAGACAACAAGGACGCCAAACCGAAATTAAGACGGGCCACCGAGGTAACGTGTACCGAGAAGTGTTGCTCCAAGTGTTCTCCAACCTCAGACCAACTCTCGGGGTCTTTATTGAAGATCGAGCTGTTATGCACGATCAGGTTAATGCGGTCAAACCGTTCTCTCAGTTGGTGAATAACGTCTTCAACATCAGACGACTCCGACTGATCACACGGCATAATAATCAGCCCTCTCTCTTTTAACGCATTAAGTTGTTGAGAACCGCTTCTGCTCAATGCAATCACCACGTCATATTGCGACATTAGAGACTCACACACTAACAAACCAAAACGTCGACTAGCTCCTGTTATAACGGCTACTGTTGGATTACTCACCGGGCGCTCCTCAAGGATTCAATAAAGTAAAAAACGGTTGACAAAATGTAACACTAGATACGCTGCGCGTCTAAATTACGACCTGTGGATAACTAAAGAAAACAAAAACTGTACGAACAACTAGTGCTAGCCCTTACAAATCGTGGCGTAGAAGTTTTTCAACACTTTTTAATATTTTTTTGTGACCGAACAACAGAGTTTATTCACACTGAGATAACGCGAACACCACTTCATCACCAGAGCACCGCTAAGTATAGAAAACCTAATAAAATCAGTTAGTTACATAATCACAGTTTCGGTTAACAACTCTGTGAATTACTCTTTATAACCCCTCCAAAGCCCCTAAACTCGTAGCCTAGAGCCCCCTTGACCAACAAACAACCAGATAAGGGCACTTACCTACACAAGTAGTCAACATCGTGCTAGAAATCCCCTAATTATTCCACAGATGCTGTTAATAAGACTGTGAATTAACGAATCTTTAACCAAACAAATACCCAAAGTATCTCTCTCCTGTCGAGTTGTACAAAAAACATACAGACAGGCATTAATTAACCCAGAATAGGCAACTATTGGCACCACTCGAATTACTTCGAATATCATCCACCTTGCGGTATGATTAACAGATTGGGAGAGGCCTTATATGAGCACTACAGACTTAAAGCAGTTTGAGCAACAACTCGCGCGCTTAGAAGCGATCGTTAACGAGCTGGAAAATGGCGAATTGTCGCTAGAAGAATCGTTAAGTCGATTCGAAGAAGGTGTCAAGTTGTCTAAGCAATGTCAACTCAACCTCGCACAGGCTGAACAGCGCGTTAACAAGCTGTGCAGCGATTCCGATCAGAATTTACCAGCGAACGAATAAGCCAAAGATATGTCGCAAAGTTTAACGGATTTCCTCCGAGTCGCACGTGATCGCGTAGACAGCCAACTCTCGGAGTTTTTAAAAAACGACTTAGAATTTGATGAGGCCATGCGATACTGCGTTTTTAATGGCGGTAAGCGTGTTCGACCGGCACTGGTGTATGCAACCGCCGATGCCTTAGCCATTGACCGTCAGCGAGTCGACGGTATGGCGGTCGCCATCGAATTGATCCACGCCTATTCGCTAGTCCACGACGACCTTCCCGCAATGGACGACGACTCACTTCGCCGAGGCAAACCAACCTGCCACGTTGCTTACGGCGAGGCAACGGCCATTCTAGTGGGCGACGCGCTCCAATGCTCGGCGTTTGAGGCGCTTGCAACCCTCTGTGAGCCAGATTTTGTTGCGCCACTAACCCGAGCGCTTGCTCGCGCCTCAGGTAGCCGCGGTATGATCTTGGGGCAGACCCTCGACATCGAAGCCGAAGGTTCACTGCTACACGAAGACCAACTCGAACGCATGCATCGGTTAAAAACCGGCGCGTTGATTGATGCGAGTGTCGCCATGCCTGCATTGCTGGCATGCATCACCGAACACGAAACATTGGCGCTAACAAACTACAGCCGTGCACTCGGGCTCGCCTTTCAAATACAGGACGATATTCTCGACGTAATCGCAGACACTGACACCCTCGGCAAGCCAAGCGGTTCAGATGAGTCTAAGGCTAAACCGACATACACATCTATACTGGGTCTAGAAGGAGCAAAACAAAAGCTCAATACGGTGCACTCAGAAGCGGTTGAAGCGTTGAGTACCATCAGTCATGACACGACAATGCTCGAGTCTTTAGCAAACTATATCGTCGACCGTATCAACTAACTGTTGTACTGGGATTTTGGGCAATTTTTGCTTACAATTAGCGGCTAAATAAACGAAGCGCAATGATGTACGAATCGATCCCCGAATCCAGGCCGTTAACGCCACTCCTAGACTCAATAGAGTTCCCCAGAGATTTAAGAGCGCTAAGCGAGAAGCAATTGCTCGTGTTGGCAGATGAACTACGCCACTACCTTTTATATTCCGTGGGCCAAACGGGCGGTCATTTCGGCGCAGGTCTCGGGGTTATCGAGCTAACCGTCGCACTGCACTATCTCTATGATACGCCCTACGATCGAATTGTGTGGGACGTCGGGCATCAAACCTATCCACATAAAATTCTTACTGGGCGCAAAGAAGCCCTGCTCAATATTCGCCAAGCGAATGGAATCTCAGGCTTTCCGAAGCGCAGCGAGAGCGATTATGACACCTTCGGTGTGGGCCATTCATCGACATCCATAAGTGCCGCTCAAGGCATGGCGATGGCCGCTCGCCTTAAAGGCGAAAAGCGACGCAGCGTCGCCGTCATAGGCGATGGTGCGATGACTGCGGGCATGGCATTCGAAGCGCTAGCGCATGCGGCTCACACGAAAGAAAACATGCTGGTCGTTCTCAATGACAACAACATGTCAATTTCGCGCAATGTCGGTGGATTGGCGAATTACTTTGCAAAAGTTTGGTCCAGCAAAACGTATATTGCGCTTCGAGAGGGCTCGCGGAAAGTCTTATCGAAGATTCCTCAAGCTTGGGAACTGGCGCGTAAAACGGAAGAACATGTCAAAGGAATGATCAGCCCGGGCACGCTATTCGAAGAACTCGGGTTTAATTACGTCGGGCCGCTTGATGGGCACGACCTTCCTAGCCTTCTAGCGACAATGCGCAATATGCGCGACCTTGAAGGCCCGCAACTTTTGCACATTATTACTCGAAAGGGGAAGGGATTTGCGCCTGCAGAACGTGACCCCATCGGCTATCACGCACTAAGCAAACTCGAGCCAATGAAAAAGGCCCCAGAAGTAGCAACGAAGCTCACGCGCAAATATCAGGACATTTTTGGCGAATGGCTGTGCGACCGTGCAGACACCGACACCAAGCTCATCGGCATAACCCCAGCAATGTGCGAAGGTTCGGGCATGCTGGAATTTTCCGAGCGTTTCCCGGATCGATTTTACGATGTCGCCATCGCGGAGCAGCATGCGGTGACCTTGGCAGCTGGTCTCGCTTGCGAAGGGCTCAAGCCCGTCGTTGCAATCTATTCAACATTCCTTCAGCGTGGCTATGACCAACTCGTTCATGACGTCGCACTGCAAAACCTCGACGTCACCTTTGCCATTGATCG
>JABXIR010000281.1 GCA_013372965.1 Gammaproteobacteria bacterium | reverse complement strand
TATAAACTCTGCGGCATCATACACTTTGTTTAATACCAGGGCGCCATACCACGGATGCACCGCCATATCGGCGATTGTGTATTCATTGCCGCACAAGTAAGTGTTGTTCTCGAGGTGGCGATTTAACACGTCAAGCTGTCGTTTAACTTCCATGGTGTAACGGTCGATCGGATACTGATACTTTTCGGGAGCATAGGCATAAAAGTGCCCAAATCCACCGCCCAGTATAGGTGCACTCCCCATTTGCCAGAACAACCACGAAAGACATTCGCTTCTCGAGGGGTACTCGGTTGGTAGAAAAGCATTAAACTTCTCCGCCAGATACATCAAAATCGCACCGCTCTCGAATACACGAATCGGCTCCGGCCCAGATCGATCGACCAACGCGGGAATCTTTGAGTTCGGATTGATATCGACAAATCCTGACCCAAACTGCTGCCCTTCCATAATATTAATCAACCAAGCGTCATATTCAGCAGCTTCGATTCCTCGTGCCAAGAGTTCCTCAAGTAAGATGGTCACCTTGACCCCGTTAGGCGTTCCAAGCGAATACAGCTGCAGCGGGTGCTTACCGACGGGAAGTTCTTGATCGTGGGTTGGTCCCGCAATTGGTCTGTTGATACTGGCGAATTTACCTCCGCCATCTTTATTCCAAGTCCAGATTTTCGGTGGTTCGTAAACGTCGTGGCTCATTAACGCTCCTATCGATACGATGAATCGAGTTCTTCTAGGTGATGGTAAACTTAGTAAGGGCTGGTCTTAGACTAAAAGCTAATTCAGCCCTTCTGATTTAGGCAATACTTTACGAAACCCAAGACGATAATACCCTTTCGGATTATCCTCAAAACGAGCGAACTCTTCGTACCCGAGTTTCGGGTAGTAATGTTCCGCCTGCCAACTCTGAGTCCAGAGCCAAATACCCACTAACCCGCGTTCTTTCGCAAAGGCTTCGGCCTGCGCCATCAATTGACTGCCGAGGCCTTGTCTACGAAATTCGGCATCAACGACAAGCTCATCGACGTACAGCCAATCCCACTGAGTGGCTGCCGTGAGCGCCGCAGCCCGCTGATCGCCGACGTAAGCAATCCACGCCATCGTTTGCTTATCGAACGGTGGAGCGCGCTCTTTGTCAGTGTGGGCTATGAAAGTTTGATGGATCCAGTGTTGGTCACTGTTAGAAACCGGACCCGCTAATAATTTTATTTTTATATCGGTCATTCACTCGCCTAACGACATAATCGATTCTTTTTACGGTAAAGCTGTGGACGCGTTCTAACAATTGAAAGAAACGCCAACTTGAAACGGTTACTATTATCAAAACCACACGCCATGGCAATGTCTCGAATTGAACTATCCGTCTCAATAAGCAACGATTTCGCGTACTCTACACGAATTTGCTGAACGAATTGATGAAACGTTTGCCTCCGAACACTTAACAAGTAATCGAGGAGCAAAGCCGGTTCGATCGAGGCGCGCTTGGCTACGTCCGTTAAACACACCGTACGAGAGTAGAATACGCCCTGAGTGACCTGCGCGTTTAACGCACCACTAACATACTGAAGTTGCTCATGATCGAATGCAGTTGGACCGCGAGCCCGCTGCACCTTGTCTCGAGGGTCATAGTGAATCGAGTGAGGCAGTTGAAGCTGAAATAAACCAAACAGTACCGTGAGCAAGATGAAAAGATTCGTTGTAACTAACTCGACAGCAGCGAATAAGGTCACGTTGACATCGACCTTACCTCCGCTCGTTCCAAAGGCAAGGCTCTGTACGAATACAATCACCACGAGATAGAGCGACGCGATATTGAGTAGCCATCGCATGCTCAATCGATTTACATTTCCGTACTCAAACTGCAGTGCCGTGTTAAACACTTGGATGTCTCGAGTCAGAAACACAATGTACAGCGCTAAGGACAGCTTCGTTAACCAGTGCAATACGGTAAGATCAAGTCCGGCACTGTGGGTATTGATCGTCTGAGCCAAACTTTCATAACCAACGCCACCAAGCCACATGGCGGTCGCAAAGACGACGATGCTCGGGGCGATATGCAAAGCACTTGACGCAAAAGTAGACTTTACGCCGATGACGGAGCGAACGTAGAACAGCATCATCGGACCCAGCAAAAAGCAGCCAGAAAAACATACAAGATACAGATGAGTGTAACTGGACCACTCCCCCGATGACCGCAGCGCAACCTCTCCCAATGCTGCGAGAAGTACACACAACAATCGCAGCAACGCAATAAAACCGGGGGGTCTTTTCCGCCAGCACAAACCGGCCGCTAGGATCAATTGAACTAAGCCTACGACGGCCAAGCTTAGAGACAATGTCGGTGTCATCGAGAATTACTCGCCTGAGTTTCTCTCCGAACCAATTTGCAAAAGGTCGGAGCACCAAAACAAAACCCACGGTGCGATTTGAATGGAAAAGCGACGCGTATTATTCGAGTCGCGTTGTTCAGGTTAAACCCGTCGGCGCTACAAGAATTGAGTGAACGACAACTACAAAACCCGTTTATCATGCAGATATCCACGTTAGCAAAGTAGCTGTCAGTGTAGTTTTAGTTCGCCCAACCTTCACGATTCATTTTACGAGCCAGGTATATCAATGCGACGCCAATCACAAAAACGACGGATTGCATTCCCATGACATCGACTCCCACCGGAGCAACAGGATGAATCACCGCAATAATTGCAAAGTCCTGTACGATCAAACCCAGCATCGATAGAATTAGCATGAACATCGACCAAGTACGCTTCATAATTAGGCCCGCACAGCCTAAGGTTCCAGCAACAACTGCAACGCCAGTCGCCATCCAAAGCCAACCCGGACGTGCTTGGTAGATCGCTTGCTGTGCCTCGCTCATTTGCGCGATTAGTTCAGGCGTCACGGTAAAGTCGATCACCCAAGCCAATAACCCGATTAAATTCCAAATTAACGCCAGTATTGCAACTGGCTTAAACCACTTCGGTACAGCAACCGTCATGACAATCTCCTTAGGATCATTCTGCAACTCACTCGTTAGGATATTCAGCGAAGCAATCAACTTCTCGACCCGCATCGAACCAAGATGCGCGATCATTCCAAAAAATATTATCGTCTGGAGAGATATCGATGGTACTAGAGAGGCTACCCGCTGGTATCATCAGGGATTTCCCATTCCTTGTCACAACGGGTACCGGAGACCCACAATGTGAGCAGAAAGCTTTAATAAAGTACTTCGCAGACGCGAGTTCGTATCTGACGATACTAAACTCACCACTCAGCCATCGAATATTGCCGGGTTTGGTAAAAATATTCGCCGCAAACGCTGTGCCGGTTGAGAGGCGACAACGACTACAATGACACTGATGAAACGCATTGACCTCGCCGGACACTTGGTATTGGATGGCTCCACATAAACACTGGCCGCTCACGTGATTTAAGTTTTTCAACATAGCCTCCTATTTTTTATTGTTATTTTTCTATCGTTGCACGTTAGCTTTCGTCTTTCAATTTCATTCTGTTCGAAGTTTGATGATTCAAACCTACGCCCAGGTCACATCTACCGTAAGTCGTTGGTCAGCAAGCGATAGACGAAAAAAAAGCAAGCGATACTCGCTTGCTTTTCGACTGGCTAAATTTGGTTTAGCTCACCACGACGATGTTTTCTGCCTGCGGGCCTTTCTTGCCTTCGCCAACAACAAACTCGACTTTCTGACCTTCGATAAGGGTCTTGAAACCTGAACCTTCAATTGCACTGAAGTGCGCAAATACGTCTGGCCCAGACTCTTGTTCGATAAATCCAAAACCTTTAGATTCGTTGAACCACTTTACGGTACCGGTCACTTTGTTAGACATAATACTTTCCTGACTTAATATTGAAACACATGCTCATAGAGAGCCTTTTAGCGGAACTTAAGACTGTCTTTCAAACAACAGGACGATGTACTAACAAGAAGCAACGAAATGAAAGATTAAACGAGAGGCTCAAATCCTAGCTATTTGCACGATAAAAACATTTCCCAGATAAGTCAATATATCGAATATCGAGAAAGTTTCCGTAAATACCGAGCCTCACAGAAGGCCATTACAATAATGGCCTATCAAACACGTTGCTAACGAATTCGCTTCGCTAACCAACGATCAAGCGCATTCGCAAAACGCTGCTTCTCTTGATTACCTAGAGGCGGTGGTCCGCCCGAATGAACGCCACTACTTCGCATTGTGTCCATGAAGTCACGCATATTAAGTCGCTGTTTGATGTTGTCCTTGGTGTAGGGTTCGCCTCTTGAACTGAGCGCTTCGGCCCCTTTAGTGATGACCTCATCGGCTAAAGGAATATCACTCGTAATCACCAGATCCCCTTTCTCGCAGCGACGGACGATTTCGTTATCGGCTACATCAAACCCCGATGCGACTTGAATACACTTAATGTAGGGGGAATTGGGCACCCGGATCGCATGATTTGCGAGTAATGTCATAGGCGTTTGAGTCCGCGTTGCCGCACGAACCAATATCTCACGAATGACCACGGGGCACGCATCAGCATCAACCCAAATTCTTGACGTCAAAACCACGATTCCTTTTTCAATAATTAAGGTGCTAAGGTAAGTATTAAATGATCCGGATTCAACGTCTTTTTAATCATCTGGGACCGAGCTTGAAAGTAAGCCGTAGCGGCTATACTTGCCTTTTAAACATAAACAGGAACTTCGTGTGTTAAAACGTTACCCGCTGTGTCAGATTACGATAGTCGCCTTCACGATAGTCCTGCTAGGCTGCGATGATAGCCGCTCGGATCGATCGTCACCGCCGCCTCAACCGAATAGACCGATCAGTTCGTTAGGAGCGGCCGAGACCATTTATCCCATGCCCTTGGCACATGGGCAAGATGAGGATATTGCGCTTCTCGGAGAACAACTGTTTTTCGATCGTAACCTGAGCTCTAATGGCTCGACATCTTGCGCTAGCTGCCACGACCTCAATCGCGGCGGAACCGACCAACTGGCAAGATCGCCCGGCGCAACAGGACAACTCTCGAGCGTCAACACACCGACGGTGTTCAATGCCCGCTTCAATTTTAAGCAGTTTTGGGATGGTCGAGCAGACTCGCTGGAGGAGCAGGCGCTGGGTCCATTGACGAACCCTAAAGAAATGAATAACACATGGTCTGACATTCTGGCGTACGTGTCGTCGAATACTGAGTACGCGACGCAGTTTAATGCACAGTTTGATGCCGGAGTAACGAAAGAGACCGTTCTGACAGCTCTGGCCGTTTATCAGCGCACCCTGATCACGCCGAATAGTCCGTTCGACCAATTTTTAAACGGCGATGAAGACGCCATTACAGATCAAGCCAAGCAGGGGTTTGAGCTATTCGATGATCTCGGTTGTTCTAGTTGCCATCAAGGCGTCAATGTAGGCGGTAATATGTTTCAAAGGATCGGCGTGATGGGAGACTATTTTGCTGATCGAGGAAATGTCACAGAAGCCGACTTCGGTCTATACAATGTCACCGGCATTGAAAGCGATCGCTATCGTTTCAAAGTTCCCTCGCTGAGAAACGTGGCTGATACCTCGCCCTATTTTCATGATGGTTCAGCCCCCACCCTTCCCGAGGCAGTCACCATTATGGCGCGATACCAGCTTGGTATCGAATTGCCTCAGTCCGACGTCGATTTGTTGGTCAGCTTTTTAGAGACATTATCTGCGCCGCCACTCGAAGTCCGATCAACGCAGGCATCGGCCTCCAACCAGGCTCACCAAGGGGAAGCACGATGAAGGCACGATTTAAATCACGACTCAATTACATAACAACGATTATGCTCGTTGCTACCATTGCGTTACTGGCTTGGCAGTTTGTAAAACTTAGACAACTGGGCCACGCACAATCACAGCTTGACGTGATGAAAACGAGTATTGCGAATATTCGCATCGCGTCTCTCAATACTTACTTCGGTCGTGAACAGAACTACGACTATCTGAGTTTTCAGCAAACACAACTCAATCACGCGTCGTACGAGTTAGTCGGTTTGCTAAGCAACGCCGACCTAGACTCCGCTCAAGAACTCGCGATCGAAGCAATGACACTCGGAATAAATCAGCGCGTTGAGTCCTTTAAAAGCCTTAATGCAAACGCACGTAACTCTCAACGCTTCTTGACCTATCGAATCGAACAACTTGAGCGTTCTGACTCCTTTTTAGAGCAACAAGTCGACGCTATTCGCAACAGCCTTCTCGCCTATTTATCGAATCGTACAGAAGATAACGCCCAGGCGGTCTTAGGCCTGCTAGAGACCTATTCGGTAGGCAACGATCAAATCAACAGTACCGTCGAGCTACTGAGCCGACAATTTAATTACGTTCGAAGTTCCGACCTTGCCGCGAATGAGATCATGGAGGCACTCGATAGTACGTTGCGTTCGAGTGCCCTCACTGAGGTTGATCAAATTTTTCAGGCTCAGAAACAATCGATTTATTTCGCTCTGAGTCTACTCGGAGCGCTGGCGGCGCTACTTGTCTTGACGAGCGGGTTTCAGTTCAAACGTTTAAGCAACCAAATTCGCGAATCGAATGTGTCGTTGCATCGCCTGAACGAGGAACTTGAAGAACGAATCAGTGAAGCCACTCAGGTCATTCGTCAGCAAATGGGCGAGCTTGAAATTGACCGCAAGCGAGCAGATCAGGCTAATGAGGCGAAGAGTGCGTTTCTCGCCAATATGAGCCACGAACTTCGTACCCCTCTGAACGGTATTTCAGGTATGGCACAGGTACTTCAGAAATCAACGTTAAACGCCGATCAATCAAAGTATGTCGACACCATCCTGAACACCTCCGGAACACTGGCCAAAATTATTAATGACATTCTCGATTTCTCGAAAATCGAGGCGGGTAAAATCGATATTGAACACATCGATTTCGATCTCCTCGCATTGGTCGAGTCAACCGTTGACGAGCTCACTCCCGCTGCGAACCGGGCGAAAACTCAGATCGTCATCAATTACGATTCCACGATGCCTCGCGACATCAACACGGATCCAACCCGAATCACTCAGATACTGCGTAACCTGCTGTCCAACGCCATTAAATTCTGTTCTCGTGGGGTTGTGACCATTAGCATTACCGAGGGTAAAAACTCTGCTGGAGAACGCGTTATCGAGTGCGCCGTTCAAGATACAGGCGTCGGCATTTCTGATAGTAAACTCGACTCGGTGTTTGATGCGTTCTCTCAAGAAGACGAAACCACCACAAGACGATTTGGCGGCACCGGACTGGGGCTCGCGGTGACAAAGCGACTCGTTGAGTTATTGGGTGGAGATATCCGTGTCAGCAGTAAAGTTGGGTTCGGCAGTCGTTTTTCATTTACCGTGCCGCTTAGTGAAGCTAAGACGCCGGTGATTCACGAAAAACGTCAAGGGCCACTCACCCACATAAAGGCAGCGATCTTTGACACCAACGAAGTCCGCGCGAAAGCACTCACCACTAACTTGGAAAGCTGGGGTTTAGACTACCTCATCACCAGAGATACCAATACTTTGACTCAATTGCTTGAATCAAACGCTTTGTCAGACCAGGGTTTTACTTGCGTCATTATCGAATTAGACGCGCTGACTGACCAGCTTAAAGAGACACTGCTTTCCACTGAATTTAATCTTCCCGTGATTCCTTTGACGCCGATTTTTCAGGAAGCGGTGATTCAAGATGGTTTGGGTTTTGCTATTCACAGCCCCATCAAGCCATCTGAGTTGATGGATACGCTCGCCGATGTCCATGGACAATCCCTTAAGTCAGACGCCAAAGCCGAATCCGAGCACTTCGATTTCCAAGGCGCGCGTATTTTATTAACTGACGACAACGAAGTGAACCGAATGGTTGCCGAGCTATTACTCGAAGACGTTAATATCATTGTCGAAAGCGCTGAAGATGGCCAGCAGGCGGTCGATATGTTACGTGCCAATCACTACGACGCGATTCTCATGGATTGCCAAATGCCCGTCATGGACGGTTACGTTGCCACACAAACCATTCGCAACTTAAAAGATCCGAAAAAATCGAACACCCCCATTATTGCGATGACGGCGAATGCGCTTAAAGGAGACCGCGAGCGATGTTTTAGCGCTGGTATGAACGATTACATCTCTAAGCCTGTCGATGCACAAACGTTGTATCAGTTGCTCGATGAATGGTTGAGAACACGCCGTAAATCCGCGAGCTCAGAGTAATACCGACACTCGAGAGGCCAATAATAAATCGACGAAACGCTCGGAGGCTGCTTAGTCCGCTTCGCTCTGATTTTCCTTAATGGCGCCAAATACCTTAAGCGTGCAGTAGGCAACTACGCTAATCACAATCGCAATCTCGATACGGCCGAAGCCCACCGCGATACCAATCGCACCGGTCGACCATATTGCGGCTGCAGTGGATGTACCCGAAACCTTGCCGCTACTTTTCAAAATGGCACCACCCCCGATAAAGCCAATGCCAGTAATCACACCCGACACCATCTTCGCCTGAGCATTCGCATCGCCAAACGACGTCGCTAAGATGGTAAAAGCACAAGCCGCAAGCGATACCAACGGAAACGTTCTCAAGCCCGCAGATTTACTCTCAGACTCGCGCTCGAAGGCTACCGTCATCGACAGGATCAGGGCCGTAAAAAGCTGAATAAGGTTGGTCATAATTTCATAGGGATCAATGCTAAATAGCGCCATCGTGGTCATGCGAAGACTCCTCGCGTGTCATTGGTTAATCAGGATCTTGGCGATTCGAAAACAAGTCGATCTGGTAGCGTTTGGCGTATCTCAACGCAAACGGTGTTTCCAGAATCATGTAGGTAATCAGAGCAAACCAAAACCAGTTGAGTTGCAGGCCCATTAGATTAAACGTGATATCACGATTCCAAAATAGACTGCCCGAGATCAACAACGCCATCACCGATGCGATCGAATCATTGATAAAGAATAGCGTTCGGTCATTGCGAACCCAGAGAGGATAAATGCATAAATAGCCCACCGCGATGATACAGAGGTTAATTAGGCCAACGACGACTTCAGGGCTCATCAGCGCAATTTAACCGACTTACGCAGCGCCGCCGTTTCGTTCACGAGCTGTGTAAAGTGCTTTCGACACATGCTCTGATATCGCTCGTTACCTCCAACCGAAATCTTATCGCCCTCGAGAACCACTAAACCATCGTGATCAAGGCGAATCACCATGGTCGCCTTCTTACCACAATGACAAATGGTTTTGATCTCACTGAGTTTATCAGCAATCGCGAGCAGACGTTCTGAGCCGCTAAAAAGCTCACCCTTAAAGTCGGTACGAATACCGAAGCAGAGCACTGGAATATTTAACTGATCGACGACTTGTGCGAGTTGATCAACTTGCAGGCGCGATAAAAATTGAGCCTCATCAACCAATACACAGTCGATCGAACGATGAGATTGAAGCGTTTGCGTTGCTGTAAAGAGATCGGTGTCCGAGTAAAACACTTCTGCATCCGATTCGATACCGATCCGAGAACTGATTTTTCCAACCGCGCTTCGCGTGTCGATTGCAGCCGTAAACAAGACAGGCGACATACCCTGCTCACGATAATTGTATGCAGACTGAAGCAGTGAGGTCGATTTCCCCGCGTTCATAGCGGAATAGTAAAAATAGAGCTGAGCCACGAGTATTCCGAACAAAAAGACTGTATCAGCTATGATGCACAAATTTCAGGCATAAAAAAAGCAGACTCGAAGTCTGCTTTTTTTTGAACAGAGCGATTAGATCGCTTCGATGTTCTCAGCTTGTGGACCTTTCTGGCCAGCGCTGATAGTAAACTGAACCTTCTGGCCTTCAGTTAGAGTTTTGAAACCAGAACCCTGGATTGCACTGAAGTGAGCGAATACGTCTGGACCAGACTCTTGCTCGATAAAACCAAAACCTTTTGCTTCGTTGAACCACTTAACTGTACCAGTAACTGTGTTAGACATAATAAATACCTGTAAATAAAAATTTAAAAAGCTCACAAGGAGCGAGTGTAGCGAGAAATAAAACTGAAATTTAAAAACTTACAGGACGTGCTAAAACAGTAAAACAACGTAACGAAGGATGTAAACATGGTATTAATTCGAGCTGATGCAAACAATATAGTCTAGTTGCTGACATGTCAACTCTTTTAAAATGAGTAAATCCCGCTACACGTGTATTATTTGTAGGCGCTCTACTTGAAGGACCTCAAATACTACCCCACCTAACAGCCATACCTAACGCTTTGAGTCATCATCGAATTTCGCGTAAACTGTTTGCAACATATTGTTCTAAACGTTTTCGTTTTGTCATTTATCGACCTGTGATAGCTGGCTATTCGCTTGCATACAGAGGCTCTCGTCATGACATCACTGCGCTATCGCTACCAAACCATCGAGTTTGGTAAGACCGACATCCATCTGCGTACTCTTCGCAACAACCAAGAATTCCATGACCCGACTGGCCTAGCGGAGAAGCTAGGGATCAGTTCAGCGAGCTGGCCTATCTTTGGTGTTTTGTGGCCCTCGAGCCTCGTTCTGGCTCACCACCTCAGTGAGGTTAACACGGAGGATAAGCGCATTCTTGAGGTGGGCTGTGGTATTGGGCTATCGAGTCTGTTACTCAACAAGCAAAATGCGGACATCACCGCCACTGATTATCATCCCGAAGTGAACGGATTTCTCGATCACAACTGCGAGCTTAATGGCGATGCGCCGATTAAATTCCATCAGGCAGACTGGGCAGTCGAAGAAGACACGCTGGGACACTTCGACTTAATAATCGGCAGCGACCTACTCTATGAAGACGAGCACATTAATCTGCTGGCTCAATTTATTAACGATCACTGCCGCCCCCACTGTGAGGTAATACTCGTAGACCCGGGTCGCGGAAGAAAAAACAAAATGTGCCGTGCAATGGTAGCGCTTGGATTCGAATCTCACCAAGAAGTACCCACAGATACCAGCTTTCTCGAGCGCCCGTTTAAAGGCCATATACTTACGTTTTCACGCTAGTTACTCACACGGCGGAGGGGGTTGAGTTGGCTCGAGGGCTTCTTCTCGCTCGCGTTGATATTCTTCAAAAGACTGGCTGGCCGCTTCAACGCACTCGTCGTATTGGCTAAGTGGCCGAGTTTCACAATCATTTAAGTTGGACTGTTGAAAACCTTGATAGGTCGCCTCGCTGCTACATGAGCTCAATAGAACTATGGCGATGACGCCTGCCAATCGCGGTACGCCTGTTTGACGATATCCATTCTGCTTCATTAGCACGCTCCGTTACGCTGTCGATTCCTAACTATAGAATAAGCGAAAACGCGATGCTTAACATGACCATGCCAACGAAAGCCTCGAGGATGCGCCAAGAAATGGGGTTGTGAAACAGAGGGGCGAGCAGTCGAGCGCCGTAGCCTAAAGAGAAGAAAAACACGAACGAAGCGCTCACTGCTCCGGTAGCAAACCGCCATTCATTCGGGCTGTATTGCGTTGAAATGGAGCCCAGTAATACGACGGTGTCGAGATAAACGTGTGGATTCAACCAAGTAAACGCCAAACACGTGAACACCGCTTTAAGTAAAGACGCATTGTTATCACCCGCTGGATCCATCACATCTCGGCTAAATACAGCTGCTTTGAAGCTCAGTAACGCATAGATTATTAAGAACGTAGCTCCGCCGTATCGAGCATAAACTTCAATTTGAGGAAACTCGGTCACAACGGCTCCAAAGCCGGCCACGCCAGCGGCAATAAGCAGCGCATCAGAAATCGCGCAGACGAGGCAAATCCAAAGAACAAACTCTTTCTTCAAGCCTTGTTTGAGCACAAACGCGTTCTGTGCGCCGATGGCTAAGATGAGCGAAAAGCCGAGTGCAAAACCCGATAGAAATTGAGACATCACAGTGCCGTTGCTTCGGTCGTTGAGGACTTATAATTATGGCGCAATCGAAGCGTAATTACGACGAGCTCAACGATGCTTATATTGAGTTTTACAGTAGCCGCGCAGAACGTCGGGCGAACGAAGTGCCCCGTGCTTGGTTTTTCGACCAGCAACACGCTTACGCCAAAGCCTAAAGCTGGTTGCCTTAAGCTCACGCCTCATCAGGCGAATTACTGCCGCTTCGGACAGCTGGAACGACGATTCAATCGCTTCGAATGGCGTTCGGTCTTCCCAAGCCATCTCAATAACACGGGATGTTTCGTGTTCTGTCAGCATAAGTTACTCATTCGTCTGGTGGTGTTCGAGTTATACGAACCAGAACTGTCTCTGGGTTTGCAGCCTGAGTAATCCGCCGTCTTCCGTCGAGCGTACGAGTGGGAACAAAAGGAGTGCGCCATGTTTTCGATGTTTAAGAGAGACCCGATCAAAAAGCTGACTCAGCAACAGGCCAAACTGCTCGAGCAAGCGATGTTTGCGCAACGCAATGGCGATATCAAAAGCTATTCGCTATTAACCGCGGAAGCGGAAGAACTGAACAAAAAGATCGATGCATTGAAGAGCGGTGCCGTTTAGAACACCGCAAAGACACCCTATCTCGCCTTTGCGTTTTGGTTAACTAGATGCCAACGCGCTCAATTTCTCGGTTTGCAATGACGACTCGCAGACCGTCGTCTTTATCGAAACTGCACTCGTACTCCAGATGAATTTCGTTATTCTTTTCATCGCTACGAATCCATATACCAGGATGCGTTACCTGGCTCCACACATCACTCTGATTTTGCAACAACGGCATCGCACGATCTGCATCACCTGTTAATTGTGCGCGGTGGCGTTCTTGCTCAGACTGATAATACGCAAATACTTGCGCCTCAACTTGCGGGTACAATTTTTCAATATTTTGATGCAACCACTCAAACTCAGCCTTCTGTTTCTCACTCACTGTGTCGCCATGCGCGGCGTCAAATACGACAAGCACATCATCACCGAGCATTGGAAAGGTGCATTCGGTGGTCAGTTCGTCAAAGTCATGCTCAAGCGAGGCTAGTATTTTGGCTATCATCGTTACATCCGGATTATCGTGTTATAGATCTGCATGCGCGATAATTCGCGCGGGGCACATGGTGCGTGAGATATCCTCAAAACACAAGTGCCCCTGGCTTGGTTAAGAGCGAACAACGCGACGTTGTAGAACGGCCTATTTATATAATAATCTACGTGTCAGTTTAGTTGCTACGCGTGTGACGGACGCTTTTTTCATTCATCCATCTGAGTACTCAATTACATGCCTTTAACCGCGATCGACGAGCTTATTCTAAACGAACAACTCCCCATTGAATTTAAAGATACCGTCGAACGGTGGTACGCTCCCTTGCTCGCGGACATCATCGCCAGTGACCGCGGTGGCGGTACGTTGGTGATTGGGATTCAGGGGTTGCAAGGCAGTGGAAAAAGCACGCTCGCTAAGTTCTTGGTGTTACTCGCACGAGAGCGGTTTGGGCTAAATGCGGTCGACATCTCGTTGGACGATTTTTACCTCACCAAGCGCGAACGCACGGTTTTATCGGAAACCGTGCACCCCCTCCTCGCCACTCGCGGCGTTCCGGGCACCCATGACGTTACCCTCGCGATTGACACGATCACTCAACTCAAAGCGACGACGAAACATTCAACCGTACGCATCCCACAGTTCGACAAGGCCAGTGACGATCGAC
>JABXIR010000214.1 GCA_013372965.1 Gammaproteobacteria bacterium | reverse complement strand
GTGGTTCGCTTGGTTGATATTAACGAATACAAGCGTCGTCAGGCTCCGATTGGCGTGCGGATATCTCAGCGCGGCTTTGGTCGTGACCGACGCTATCCGATTACAAACGGATGGAAACCAGGGGTTTAAGGCGCACTCGCGCCTTGCCTTGAATTAAGCGCACGCCTTGCCGTGAATTAAGCTCACGCCTTGCCTTGACGAGATCCTTCAGCTTCGCGCTACGTTCGGGAAAATTCCTTCAAAAAAAAGACCGCTAAGAGCGGTCTTTTTTATAACAACACGAAAAGATTAGCGCGGCGCCGGAGCGCTCAAATCCCAGTTGCGTTCGATGTTACCTTCTAAACGTGTGTCAAAGCCCGCTGGCTCAGGGCGATCAAGAAGGCCAAACGTGACTTGATTGATCAGCGAGCGAGTATTGGCACCACGGTTATCGGCCAAACGAAGGTTGCCCGTCTCGTCGAGCTCTGGGTACTCAGGGAAGTTCAGCTTAAGCAGATCAAGGTTGTGCTGAGCCAAGTCTTCCATCCCAAGCAAGTGATATGCCTGTACGATGGTTGCTAAAGCGTCGGGCACGGCCGGAGCAGAAGGGAAGTTCTCAAGCACATACTTACCACGGTTGAGTGCAGCAACGTAAGCGCCACGGGTAAAGTAGTAACTCGCGACGTGAAGCTCATAGCGCGCAAGAACGTTACGTAGGTAAATCATGCGCTGACTCGCATCCCAAGAATACTGACTGTTTGGGAAACGATCCGTCAGTTGCTGGAAATAACTGAAGCTTTCGCGAGCGGCACCTGGGTCACGCTGAGTGATGTCGGTTGGCATAAAACGCTCGATAACGCCTTGGCTTTGTGTAAACGCGGCGAGACCTCGCATATAATAAGCGTAATCAACTTTTTCATGCGTTGGTTGCAGACGAATAAAACGATCGGCTGCAGAGATTGCAGCATCGGGCTGGTTGCTTTCGTAGTAAGCGTAAATCAGCTCGAGCTGGGCTTGTTCGGCGAAACGACCAAACGGATAATCGGCTTCAATTCGGTGCAGTCGCTCAATGGCGGTATCCCATTGGCTTGCTAAAAGACTGCGTTGAATTGCTTCGTATAACTGCTGCTCTGAAGTAAGGTTTTCGTCGTCTGTGCCGGCACAAGCGGACAACATTACTACTAGTGCTAAGCCTGTAAGGCGTAACAAACTCATGAAAATAAAACTCCCAATTCCTACTTCGATTTATATTTTTCGGTAAAATAGGCCAGTATTTAATCATATCCCGCTACCTGCGGGAAACCATTTGGACAATATTATGTTAGAGCACATTACTGAACGTCGCGAAATACCCGCTGAACTGTATGGCAAACGGTTTGACCACGTCGCTGCGAGTTTGTTCCCTGAGTATTCACGTGCTCGACTTCAAACCTGGATTAAAGACGGCGACTTAACGCTCGATGGCGAAGCCAAGAAGCCCAAAGACAAAGTCGTCGTTGCGCGATACGTCGTTCTCGATGTTCAGCTCGAGGCTGAGGCAGATCATGAGGCCGAGGATATCCCGCTCGAAGTAGTCTACGAAGATAAGCACTTGCTGGTGGTGAACAAGCCCAAAGGCCTCGTCGTTCATCCTGCGGCAGGCAATCCATCGGGCACGCTCTTAAATGCCGTACTGCACCATGCGCCTGAGTGCGCAGCATTGCCGCGTGGTGGTATTGTCCATCGTCTCGACAAAGATACCACGGGTTTAATGGTCATCGCTAAAACACTCACAGCTCACGCAGACTTAGTCGAACAGCTGCACGACCGAACCGTTGGGCGCGAGTACGAAGCGGTTGCGATGGGCACTATGACGGGCGGTGGCAAGGTGGATACTCAAATCGGTCGACATCCCAAGCATCGCCAGCGCATGGCCGTGATCAAGACTGGCGGAAAACAAGCGATCACCCATTATCGCTTACTGAAGCGATACGGTAATCACTCGCATATCCGCGTGAAGCTCGAAACGGGTCGAACTCATCAAATTCGTGTGCACATGGCGCATCTTAAGCACCCCTTAGTGGGAGACCAAACCTACGCAGGTCGTCAAAAAGTGCCGGCGGGTGCGTCGGAAGAAATGCTCGAGATGCTTCGCAACTTCCCTCGACAGGCGCTGCACGCAAAGGCACTAGAGCTCATTCACCCGGAAACAGGCGAGGAGATGAATTGGGAAATCGACTTGCCCGAGGATATGAAGCAGCTAATTGAACTGCTCGATCGAGAGGATTCGGTTTGATCGAAACGAAGCTTGCCACCGAGTTGCCGTTGTCCATTTTCATGAGCGAGGTAAGTGATGGCAACATGGCAACGCATACCGGCCTCGACATCGCCGAGGTCGCTCAACATCGTGCCGAACTGGTGCAGCGAGTCGGGGCGCCGATTCAATGGCTAAACCAAACGCATTCAGCCGTGGTCGCAGCACCACAATTTGTCGATGCAAATCCGTTAGATGCCGATGGCTGCATCGGGCGACGCGGGTTTGCGGTAGGCATTCTAACGGCCGACTGCTTACCCGTGATGCTCTTCAGTGAATCGGGCTTGGTGTATGCAGGTGTTCATGCTGGGTGGCGAGGATTACTCGACGGGATCGTAATAAATGCAGTGCGCCAACTGAAATGTCCAGAGGGCTCAAGACTGCGGGCGTTCATTGGGCCCTCGATCTCACAAGCCGCTTATCAGGTTGAATCTGACTTTGTGGCGCGTTTCGAAGATCGTTGGGAACGGGACTTAAGCGAATGCTACACACCCGACGGCAAGAATCACGTGCGCGTCGATCTTGCTGGTTTGGCCAGTATGCAATTGGTGGAACTTGGCATTCCTTGCGCATTATCAAAGCTTTGCACGGCGACTGATCCGCGCTTTTTTTCTTATCGAGAAAATAAAACGGCAGGACGAATCGCAACGGTGATTGGTGGATAGATATCACACCACGTCAAATTCGATTTCTAGTGCACCCCGTTGGCGGAGCAATAACTCATCTCAAATTCGAACGTGGTCGATCTTGCCAAACATTGGAGAAGTACACGGTCAACTAAAAGGAGCGCGCCGAGTCGACTCGCTGGCAGGGCTGATAAGCGTCACAAGCAAAAAAGCCTCTACTCAATGTAGAGGCTAATAGGAGCGATTCGTTTTTGTCGCGGATAGTTTAGTAACCCGTACGAATGATCTCGCGACTCGATACTACCGCGTTGTCGCCATTCCCTGTTGCTCGAACAAGGCGATCGCCGACAATCGTATACATAGACAGCGCGCTATTATCACCGGCATCAGTTTCGCTGCTTAACGAAACATCGCCTTTATGGCTAAGCTTAGGATTGCCGTTAGCATCAACGTAAATTAAAATTTCGATAGCATTAACCTCGCCTATGTCGAAGTATGAGAAGGTCACGCTTCCGTCTGAGTTAATATGGCTCTTGTCGAAAATTATTTCTCCAGAGACTGCATGACTCGACGAGAATAACCTAGTGCTTGAAATCGATCCTTCCTGCTGTATGTTGTTGATGAAGAACATACTCGATTCGTTGGTATCGGCGTCTGCGATTGTAATGGTTGTAATCGAACCATCGTTTAACTCGGCTATTTGAGATGTTCCTTGGTAAGGTGTGACCACACTCCAAAGAGTGGTCAAATCTCCTGAAAATCGTGAAACCCGATTGTTACTTGCCAATGCGAGGTCGCCGTTTACGAGGAAGCTTCCTTGAATCTTTCCGGTGTCCGACGAAAAGTCGATGACGGACGTTGAAACATCAATTGCAGCAACAGCAAAGTCCGTGTTTAGGGTGACAAGATAAGTACCTATCGAACCTTCGGTATCGGTCGCGACTCGCTTTCCAATGACATCAATTAGCCACTCGATCTTGCCATTACGCTCGCGGGTATCGAGAACGCGAACGTTACTTATCGAATCGTAAACGCCAAAATCTAGTGATTCTAGAAGGAGGTTTGTGCCGCTTTGATATGCTGAGATATTATTTCGCTCGAAGATAAACCCTGTGTCAGCATAAAAATTCAAAGTAAGATTTTCAAAGTTTGCTCCTGGGAGCAGGCTGTAATTGTGCCGCTCGGAGCTCTGAAGACTTGAGGGCACTGTGTCTGAAATCGTTGCTGACTGCAACGTAAATGAACCGTTGTCAAATGACACTAGCGCCATCATTTTTGCGCCGTCTGTTTCCAGCCCCAAAACATTTAGTTCAGTTGCTCCTGCCGGAAGATCGATCACCATAACAGCGCGGTCCTCGAACCCGAATGACAATGAATCTTCCGGCGACCACAGCGTCAGGTTCGCCTCTGGTGAGGGTGTTTCAGCTCTTGATGCTATTATTAAGCTGCTGTTTGCTGCTGCCACTCCTCGATAAATCACTGGTTCACTGATTCCTCCGCCAGCACTAAGAGCAACTGCACTAGGGTCGGTCTGGTAGTTGAAGTTCCCCACGTTACTATCGAGAAGGCCATCGTTAACCTGATAACGGAACTGACCCGAGGGGTATTCACCAAATGGTAAACTCAGCATCACTAGGTTTGTGGCTGCGGTATAACCGACCCACGATGGCCTGCCTAACAGCTCGAGTGATAACTCCTCGCTGTCAATGTCGGTCCCTGATAGGTACATGAATTCGGTCATTCCTGTTTGAAGTGTGACATTGACTTCTTCGGGAACGATCGGCGCATCGTTGATGGGAAGAATGTCTATAGAGAGTTCGAACGTTGCAGACAGTTCACCGTCGGATACTGAAATGCTGGCTATATCGGTGCCGAAGTAATCGTCCGATGGCATGAATGAGAAGGAACTGCCTTCACCTAATGTAATGGTTCCGTTCGAGGGCGCATTGGAGACAGTGAACGTAAGTGAATCACCATCAATATCGAAGCTATCGAACTGCCCTGTTTTTTTCTCATCTTCATTCAGTGATAAGGATACGTTGTTGGCTGTCGGAGCGTCGTTAACAGGGTTGATCGTAAAAGAAACAGTGGCTGCGCTGGATTTTTTACCATTCTCTGAAACAGTGAATTTTATCGAGTCGGTTCCGTTAAAGTCGGCATTAGGGCTGTAAGTCCAACTTGATCCGGAGCCATTGAGAGATCCATTAGACGGCTGTTGTGAAATTTGAAATGAGAGCGCTCCGCCGTTTTGAGGTTGCCCCGATAGATTGATGTCGATCATCGTGTCTTCATCAAGTGTGAAAGATCCAGCTAGCGCAGTTGGTGGTGGTGTGGAATCGCCATCATCGCCTCCACCGCATGCGGTGAGGGCAAGCAAACTGACTAGCAAGGTAGTTAGACGCATTAAAAACTCCTTAAAAGTAATGCTTTTTATGTTTTATTACCAAATCCCGAGCTGTGTGTTGTCAGCATCGATATGGCATCGAGTGAAGTTAGGAAAATCGGTTTACTTTGATATCGTTAACCTGCCGACGCAAGCGTGCCTTTTGTGTGCTGTGTCACACATTGGTCGTTGACAGCTAGGAGGGGCCCGATCGACTTAGGTGGGTGTGTCGGCATTTAGGGGGTTGAAAAACCAGTTACCTCCCCAATGTATTAATGGTGACGGCGTTCTAATAGTCGCGGTTTGAAAAGTGCCTTAATGCGGCATAATGGCCATTATTTTTATATTTTTTGTCTTTTATGCCTTGAAAATGACTTTTTTACCTCCATATCAGTAGTAAGTTAAAAATTATCTCGAGGGGATAACACCATGAGACCCGATAAATTTACTCGTGCTACACAATCGGTCATTTCAGATGCG
>JABXIR010000159.1 GCA_013372965.1 Gammaproteobacteria bacterium | reverse complement strand
TTATTGCACTTCCAGTATCCGGTTCATTTGGTGAAGGCGGATGAGGCTCATCGACCCGAGCACGAGCCAACCTGGTTATTCATCTTTCGTAATCCCCATAATAAGTTGCGCTTTAAGCAGCTCTCACCTGCAGCCTTTGCGCTGATGACTTTGCTTCGAGAAGGAGCTAGCTTGCGCGATGCGTGTGCGCAACTTGCAAACGCTTTAAATAGTGATTTAGCAACCCTTGAAGCCTTTGCGAGTGACCTCCTCATTGGTCTACAAAAAGAGGGCGGAGTGCTCGGCGGACGCCGCTGATTTACAACTAACGTGCAGCGACGACTTGCGTTTAATTTGTCACGTATATGTAATATTTTTGATTCGTCATATTTTTGTAATAATTTTGTCTAATAATCGTTTAAAACAAACTAACCTTTTGGATTTTTAGACCGACTTGGAGTGCCAAAATGAACAAACAACCTATAGCAGCGGCAATTGCACTGATGACATTGTCTGGCGTGGCGTTAGCCGAAGGGCCAGAGTTTTACGGTAAGGCAAATGTATCCGTGGTTAATCAGGATGACGGTACAGATCGTGAGTGGGACGCAACCTCGAACGCTTCCCGTTTGGGCGTCAAAGGAACCGTTGACCTAGGCGAAGGCTTAGAAGCTTTTTATCAGTTAGAGTACGAAGTTTCGGTCGATGATGATGACGATATTTTCAAACAACGTAACACCTTTGCGGGTCTGCGTGGCGGCTTCGGTGAAGTGTACACTGGTCGAGTCGATAGTCTCCTTAAAACGTCGCAGGGTAAAGTCGATTACTCAAGCGATTTAGCGGGCGCTGACATCAAGCAGGTATTCCTTGGAGAAGAGCGTTTTGATGACGTGGTCGGTTATAAAACTCCGAGCTTTGGCGGTTTCACTTTTGCAGCGCAAACCTTTCTTGATCAGGGTCAAGACGACGACAGCGCGTTCGCTCACATGTCGGTTTCTGCGAATTACCGCGCGGGCGACTTGACCGCAGCGATTGCGTACGACAGCGAAACAAAATCCGATGCGGGCTTCGCCAACATCCTTCGTGGCTCTGTGCAGTACACCATGGGTAACTTCCAAGTGGGCGGTATGGCGCAAACTGCCGAAACAGCGGATGGCTTCGACTTGGGCGACGCCGTTATGGCAAGCGCCTCGTACAAGATGGATGACTTCCGATTTTGGGGGCTGTATGCAAGTGGTTTCCAGCCAGTCGGCATTGCTGATGGTTGGGTTGATGCCAACGGCGAAACCATTGTTGACCAGCTAAGCATGGCGACAGCGGGCGTTGACTACAAGCTTAGCAGCGCGGTTAAAACCTTCGTTTACTATTCGGCGATCGATGCAGAATCATTGACCGGTATGGAAGCAGAAGAAAATACCTTGGGTGTTGGTTTAGAAATCAAATTCTAAGCAAATCGTTGTTTTCTCTCTAGAAGGCGCCGTTAAGGCGCCTTCTTTCGTTTTTCGAAGCAGGTAATCTTGGCGTCCAGAATAATTTCTGTGATATTCTTTAAGCATATTAATTAATTGTGTGGAAGTTTTTTGAAAACACAGTCCCTTTTTGCGGTTGCTTTGTTGGCTTGCTCGACCTACGTATTTGCTCAAACCGACGAGGTGAGCGAAGAACGCGTTGATGCGTCTGGAGTAGATGAGTTCCTCGTCGACGAATACGGCGACGAGGCGGGTTTCGATGATTTCGGTCAATCTCAAGCCGTTGTATACGAAAACAACGATCCGTTCGAAACCCTGAATCGTGCCATGTTTGAGTTCAACGACGTAGCGGATCGATACGTTTTGTTGCCAATTGTTCATGGTTACAAGTACGTCACACCAGATCCCATGGAGCAAGGCGTCGACAACTTTTTCAATAACCTCGATCACATCTCAAACACGGTCAATGCGCTATTTCAGCTGAAGTTTAAGGACGCCGGAATCTACGCTGGAAGTTTTTTAGCGAATACGACCGTGGGTGTCTTCGGTGTGTTTGATGCGGCTAATGCCATGGGCTTCCCTCGCCTAGGTGGTGAGGATTTCGGCCAAACGATGGGCTACTACGGTGTGCCGAGTGGTCCATACATCATGTTGCCGATTTACGGTCCGAGCTCGATGCGCGATGCACCAGGACGATTGGTCGATGGCACCTATGACTACAAAGATTTTGTTCGCCCCATACGAACCCGTAATCAAATGTACTTTTTGGAGGGTATCAGTACTCGATCACAGCTAATCGAGGCAGAAGCTTTTATTACGGGTGACCGTTACTCGTTTATCCGTCAGGCTTACTTGCAGCAGCGAGAATACTTGGTCAACGACGGTGTGTACGATGATGAAGTCGAGTTCGACGATTTTGGCGGCGACTGGGGCGAAGATGACGAGTACTGATGCGAATCTAACGTCCAAAGATACCATTTTATTGATCGAGGACGATGATTCCGTTCGCGATAGCCTGTCACTCTATCTTCAACAATCTGGCTACGATGTAATCGAAGCCGAAGACGGAGAGATGGGGTTGGCTCTGCTGACGACGAAGCATCCGAGCGTTGTCGTAACCGATTTGTCGATGCCATTTTTAGATGGCTTCTCGGTCTTGGAAGCACTTAAGGAACACAACTCAGACACGCCGATTGTGGTCATTTCGGCACATAGTGAATCTACCAATATTCTCAAAGCTCTACGCTTGGGAGCTTACGATTTCTTTCCGAAACCGATCAAAGATGTTGAGCGGCTCGAATGGACGATTCAGCGCGCTATAGAATCCAGTCATATTAAGGTGCAGAACCAAAATTATCGCGAGCAAATCGAAGCGTCTAATGAACAGCTGCAACGATCTTTAGAGACGCTCGAACGCGACAACACGGCGGCACGACGTATTCAACAGGCCATGCTTCCTTCAACGCCTATGAAACTCAAATCGCTTCAAGGCGAGTACTTCTGGCGACCACAGCTTTACGTGAGCGGTGACTTTTTGGGTGCGTTCGATCTCAGCTCGCGCTATTGTGTCGCTTACATAGCGGATGTGACGGGACACGGCGTTTCAGCAGGTTTCGTTACGGTTTTTTTGAAGCACCTGTCGTCATCGCTAGTCTCAGAGTTCCGTAATGATTCGGCGAGACATCTCCGAGCACCCGGCGATGTGATGAAGGAAATCAATCGACGTTTAATCGACGCTGAGCTCGATAAACATGCGACCATGATCTTCTGCGTTTACGATAATCGTACGCAGAAATTGCATTACTCGGTCGCTGGGCACTTGCCGCTGCCGGCACTGAAACGAGCAAGCGGTCATGCCGAGTATCTTGAGGGTGTTGGCCCTCCAGTTGGTATGAATGACGTCGGCGAATGGCCGTCGTACAGCGTTGATATTCTGCCGGGTGATTCGCTGGTTTTGGCGAGTGATGGCATCCTCGAATTAATCGACGAAGAAAACTTACTCGTAAAAGAGTCAAAGTGGCTAGCGCAAATCCAGCGGTCTGATAGACTTTCTGATATTGCACTGGATTTTGGGATTGATACGATTTCATCTATCCCAGATGACGTGACTGTATTTTGGCTGAAGTTTGGAAACCTCGATGAGCAACGAACAAATCCTGTCAGCGCGGATTGATAACAGCTTTATCTTGAAACTCGTTGGTGATGTGCGGGTTCCATTATGCAAAACGCTCGATGAGTGTGTTCAAGAGATCTGTGCAATCGGCTTTAATCGTTTAATTATCGATTTTAGTGAAGCGACCAATGCCGACTCAACCACGTTGGGGTTGATCGCCAAGTTATGTATACGCTCGAAGGAATGCTGTCAGGTTGATCCGGTGCTCTATGCCCCAAACGAAAATATGCAGCGTTTACTTCAGACGATGTGCATGGATCAGGTGGCTACTTTGTGGAGCGAACCTGTATCGCTCCAAGCAGACCATTATCAGTCGCACGCGATTGAGCCCTGTGATAACGAATCAGCGTTAGACCACGTGATTGAAGCTCACCGAATATTGATGTCGCTCAGCGATGATAACAATGAACGATTTTCGGATTTGGTAGCACAGCTAGAGTCTTGTGAGGCTCATTAATTCCCATCGCGCACGATGTTTCGTCGTTTAATAAATTCACTGTGGGACACGTAAAGTAGATCACAGACTCGGCGTATCAAATGTTCTTCGTACTTGTCAATGCGCTCGTCGGCGTAGGCAACCTGCCAAAGGAGTTCGATGAGTTTAACGCGCCATTCGTAGGGCATGTATTCGCTCATGCCTTGAGTGAATTCATACACGGAGGTGGCTTGGTCGGCCATTTGCTCGGCTTCTGTTAAGGTTAGGTCAATCTCATCGGGTGCAAGCCCGAGCGATAAAGCGGCTGATCTGATGGTATCAATCTCGACGTTATCAACTTCTTGGTCAGACTTAGCAAGCATATATAGCAACGCAACGGCGCTTTGTTCCGCAGAAGGAGCCGACGCCTCTGGTTCTTTATAACTCGCCCAATCAAATAGCCGCTTTAGCATTACATTGCGTCTCTAATTAACTGCTCTAGTTTTTCTTGGTCTGCGACAAAATTACGAATGCCCTCGGCGAGCTTTTCGGTTGCCATTGCGTCTTGTCCTAGTGCGAACCGGAACTGGGCTTCGCTGATTTTGTTGGCTGGAGGTTGTTCAGTTTGACCGGTATCTGACAAAACACATTCTAACGGACCCTGATCATTGGCCAGCTCTTCGAGCAGTGACGGACCGATGGTTAAACGATCGCAGCCCGCAAGCGCTTCGATTTCTTCCGTATTTCGGAAGGACGCGCCCATGACCACGGTTTTGTATCCGTGAGCCTTGTAGTATTGATAGATTCGTTTGACCGATACCACGCCTGGGTCTTTTTCGGCGGGGTAGCCATCGACCCCCTCGTGCTTTTTGTACCAATCAAGGATTCGGCCAACGAATGGAGAAATGAGGTAAACACCCGCCTCAGCACACGCTACCGCTTGTTCATAACAGAAGAGTAGAGTGAGGTTTGTTTGGATTCCTTCACGCTCGAGTATCTCTGCCGCTCGGATACCTTCCCACGTTGACGCTAACTTGATGAGGACTCTGTCACGCGAAATTCCCGCATCCTCGTACATTTGGATAAGCTTGCGAGCTTTCGCGAGCGACGCTTGCGTGTCGTAAGACAATCGTGCGTCAACTTCAGTCGAGATGCGACCCGGGATAATTTGCAGAATTTCCCGGCCAATCTGTACAGCCAGAAAGTCACAGGCGTCAGAGATACTCGAATTTTTGGCAATCTCGATTGAGCGGGTGAACAGTGATTCGTAACGAGGAAGTTGTGCTGCTTTCAAGAGCAGACTTGGATTGGTGGTCGCATCGAGTGGTTCGTATTTCGCGATTGCGTCGATGTCTCCAGTATCGGCGACAACTTTCGTAAACGTTTTTAATTGCTCTAGCTTCGAAGTCATGTTGTATTCCTAGGTAGACTTGAAAGGATTTAGTGACAGTTTAGCAAGTCCCTTACCTCTTAACTATGACAATACGAAACCGTGTTTAATACCATCCGTAATTCGCGAAGTGTCGTTGATGTGGTGATTTAACAGGTAGATTTTAATTGCTCTTACAATCACCTGAGCTAGACTAACCTGTATAAGCAGAATTTTTTATGAAAGGACTATTATGAGTGCTCGCAAACGTGTTTTTCACAAGGCCCCGATCGCCCTCGCTTTGTCTATTGCTGCGTCTTCAGCGTTGTCTGATGAGGCGCGTCTAAGTTACTACTCGTCAGGTATCGTTGGTGAGACGGGCTCCAATGCGGTATTAACATTAGGAAGTCTCTCTCAGGATCAGGTGCGCTGGTCGAATCGTAAGATCAGTGGGTTATATTTTTCTGATCCAACGACCCCTTTGATTGATCGATTTGTATTCGATCTGACGGGTTTTACCGCGTACGATAACATTCGCAGAGCGTCGGGTGAGCTCGGTGCGCTTAGCTTTATTTTCGGTAACGACGTTGATGCGAGCTTGGACCTAGCTCAAGACCCGATCCATTTGTCGACGCCTTACAATGACATCGAGGTGATCGGCAATGCGGCAACCGCTTCAGATCCTCGGTCTCGCTTTACGTTTGTTGGTACGTCGTCTGAAATCGAGCCGACCAACGTCGATTACGTAGCGGATATTGCCTCGCTCGTACTTACCAATGTCGACTTAGTTGGATCC
>JABXIR010000198.1 GCA_013372965.1 Gammaproteobacteria bacterium | reverse complement strand
GGTAAGTCGCCCGCTCTGCGATCGACGATCTCGTAGGGCACGTTCACACCCGTCACCCGCTCGAACGAGCGAATCATTTCAAGCACACTCAGCGGGTTGCCCGTACCTAAATTGAAAGCCTTCGCACCTGAATTTACATCAAGCCACTTCAACGCCGCAACATGTCCTTCGGCCAAATCGACCACATGCAAGTAATCACGACGACAGGTGCCATCCTCCGTAGGGTAGTCTCCACCAAACACACTCAGCTGCTCACGTTTACCGACCGCCACTTGGGCAATAAACGGCATTAAATTATTAGGAATACCGGTGGGGTCTTCGCCAATTTGGCCTGAAGGATGTGCGCCGATCGGATTAAAATATCGAAGCAAAGCCACGGAGGCTTTAGGAAACGCCACGGCATAGTCGCGTAGAACTTGCTCGACCATGTGCTTGGAAGTTCCGTAAGGGTTCGTTGTGCCGCCCGTCGGCATTGATTCATCGTAAGGTGGCTGCGAAATCGCGCCGTAAACCGTCGCCGACGAGCTAAATACTATTTTATCAACTTCGGCATCACGCATCGCATCAAGCAAAACGAGCGTACCGTTGATGTTGTTATCATAGTATTCAAGGGGTCTATTAACCGACTCGCCAACGGCTTTTAGCCCTGCAAAATGTATCACCGAGTCGAAGTCATGCTCATCGAATACTTGCTTTAAACACTTAGCATCGCGCACGTCGCCATTCACGAAGCAAATCTCTTTACGCGTAAGTTCACTAACCCGCCACAAAGCATCGGCAGAGCTATTACACAGGTTATCAACCACTACTACGTCGCGGCCCGCTTCGAGCAACTGAAGCACGGTGTGCGAGCCTATGTAACCTGCGCCACCTGTTACAAGCACTTTCATGTCGTTATCCTAACGTTTGTTCTTTTTGTTTAAGACTTCGCCAATACTTCAGCGATTGTTTCGCGGTAGTGTTCATCACGCATTGCGTAGGTTAAAAACGCCTTAACATAGCCACGCTTGCTACCACAATCGTGCGACTCGCCCTGCATGCAGTATGCCTCAACCGTTTCATTGGCAATAATATGATCGATGGCATCGGTTAGCTGTATTTCACCACCAGCGCCCGGCGCTGTTTTCGCCAATTCTTTCCATATATTCGGCGATAGCACGTAACGCCCCACGACCGCCAAATTCGATGGTGCGTCTTCTTGTTTAGGTTTCTCGACCATCTTTTCAATAACCCCGGTTTCGCCCGGCTGAATTGAAACACCGTTAATATCGGCTACACCGTAATTCGACACGTCTTCCATCGGCACGGGATCGACCATAATTTGCGACGCACCCGTTTTTTCAAAGCGCTCAATCATTGTGGCCAAGTTGGTGGTTTTTTGATCCGCTGTATAAGCGTCGAGAATCACATCGGGCAGTACCACTGCAAATGGGTTATCACGCACAATGGGTTGCGCACACAAGACCGCGTGACCCAAGCCTTTCGCATGACCCTGCCGCACGTGCATAATGGTAACGCCTTCCGGTGTAATCGATTGAATTTCATCCAACAACTGTCGCTTAACGCGCTTTTCAAGCATGGTTTCCAGCTCGAAGGAGGTATCGAAATGGTTTTCGATGGAGTTTTTCGACGAGTGGGTTACCAAGATAATTTCTTTAATACCCGCGGCCGCGCACTCATCGACAATAAACTGAATTAACGGCTTATCGACAATGGGCAGCATTTCTTTTGGAATGGCTTTTGTCGCAGGTAGCATGCGAGTGCCGAGACCGGCGACTGGGATGACTGCATGTCGCACGAGCTTGTCGTTAGAATATGGCATGAGTTATTCCTAGAGTATCTAATTAACGCACAGCTTATCAGGAAGCGTAGTAACGCTCCACACAGCGCATAAATTCATCGAGCTGGTGTTCAGGCAACGCATTTACGCCACCCGCTGCTGCGCGGCCACCGCCCGTTGGGAACATCGCACATACATCGCCAGCACCTTGTTTGTTATTAAGCGGCGCACGCAGGCTGACGGTGTAAGTGCCGTCGCCGTTATCGCGACATACCGCGTGCGCTCGATGCGGCATTTCATTGGCTAAATCGTTGCTAAACACACCAATCACGCGACGGGCCCACGGCTCGTTAGGCAGCACAAATGCACCAAGTGTGTGATTACTCACTAACGGCGTAATCTCGTCGAGCTGGTCGAAGTCGTTTTGATAAGCGGCCCTAAGTGCATGGTACACCGAGCTTGAATCATTTTGCAGTTCGAAGGGTGATTCGTACTTTACGAGCGCCTGGTATAAATCGGCTGGGTGGAAGTGCAAATCGTTAATTGAGCTGCCGTAGCCGTTGTAATTCACCAACGTGCCCAATTCTTTTAGAAAGGCCATTTGCTCGTTGGTATAACCCGCTTGGTTAGCGAGTTCATCGGCTTTGGCAACCAAATTATCACCGTAGGCTGCGGCAATAGCCCAGGCATGATATTTACCCTCGATCAGCTCATCCACAATTAACGCAGTGCACATATTGGCATCGAGATTAATGTGCGCCTTCAGCGAAGAGTGATGAGGAATGTGACCGGCACGATGGTGATCGATGTAAGTAACGTACGCCCCCATATCGAGCACTTCGGTGAGCGCATCGGCGTTCTTTTCCATGGAGATGTCTAGCACGGTAATGTCGTCGCCATGATCGGCACGCACCTGTTGTAAAAGCGCAATATCGCGCTTAACACCGGTGATTAGGTAGCTTTGTTTCGGCTCGTTTAAACGAAGCTGAACCAGTGAGATAACGCCGTCGGCGTCGCCGTTGAATACATCGTAGTTGGCCAAAACATGCTCCGCTTTATTTGTCGTTTGAATTGCACCGAAGTTTAACAGTTTTTCGATATCACACGCATTTTTTCAGTTGCCAAATACAAAAAAGTGCTCGCGCGAGATTAATTAGTGAGTATTCAACAAAAAAATTGGAATGTAATAACTAGATCATTATATTGCTTCGAAAATTACGAAATAATTCATAAAAAAATACCATCAGAAAGGATCATTAATGGTTGCTCATATAAACCTATGGATTGTGATCAGCATCGCACTGCTGACTGGTTGCACCACACTAACCCTCGACGGAGAGAAAAAACCGCTGGCCGACGGCCAAGGGGCGCTCTTTGTTCGAGTCTCCGATGCTGCTGGCTATCAGCCCATTAACCGAATTAGCATCGTCTCTACTAGCGCTGAGCAGCCGAAGCAATACACCATTTTTGCATCGCGCGCTTACCGCGGATCCTCTCACTTCTTTTCAGCACGCCTGCCGCAGGGTAGCTATCGTATCGAACATTTTCAGCACGTTTATCAACAAGGCGACTTAATCATCACGCGTACGTTCGCGCCTGATGATGACACCTACATGTTCAAAAAATTTACTGTCGAAGCCAATAAAGCGACAACGCTGGGCACGATTCACAGCTTCCCATTTTATGATGCGGAAGCGGAAGACACTCGTCATCTTTTTATTCATACCCCACCCTCGGACGGCGAGCTGCATGTCGATGGACTGTATCCCGGTCTTGATCTTGCATCGATCGAAGAAATCACAAGGGAGCAACAAACCAACGAAAGCCTTACATCGCTGGTTGCGCAACTGCCAAAGCAGTTTTACAACCCTACGACCGACTCATCCGGCACCACTTACACTGGCTTGGTTTTAGGCGGGGTATTGGCTATTTCGCAAGACGCTGAGGCCGAAATTTATCATCTTGATACCGAATTCCCCATCACCAACATCGCAACCTCGCCATCGGGCGCCGTTGCCGTGGCCGATGAATTCGGGCACATTTACATTCGCCAATCACACGCTACAGACTGGATCGAATATCAACATACGCCGAACGCTTCGACGAGTGAATTTTCATTTGCCGACAGCGATGATCTGAGATTCTTCGCCTCAGACAACCGAGGCATACAATATATCGCGTTAAGTGCCGAGAGCAATTACGCAGAGCCTACTGTGTTATTTGAGCACAATATCCGAAACTTGTTACTTTGGAATGGGCTAGCGTCACTGGCAAAATTCCTCGCCATTGAAGTAAGAATGTACGAGTGGGAAGAGCAGACTCGACTGAGTATCGACCTCTTTAAAAAGTGGCCAAACAACGACATACAGTTTGTAGCTCCTCGAACAGAGCACTTTATTTTCGATCTGGAAAATCAGCATATCGAGAAAGATCTGCAGTTCGGCGGTATACCCTTCGATGAACTGTATAACGGCGACGTAGCTATCGGATATAACCGATTCGTGGCACCAGCCTTCGACTCGGGCTACGAAGTATACCTGCCCGAGCTCGACGAATGGGAAGAGCTTGAAGACCTACGTTTTTCTGCGTGTCGAGACTTCGACGATGATGACGACATTTGCAGAAGCCAAAGAAGACTAGAACCTTTGGAAATTGCTCGTCGTACCGAACGGGTTGTATTGACCGGTCGACCGGTTTTTAGAAATTCGCGGGAAGGCGTGGTAGTCGCCACCATTCGTCACACCTCCGAACAAGCTCGAACACTGATGGAACGAGACTCGAGCGAGGACCTTGGAGATT
>JABXIR010000245.1 GCA_013372965.1 Gammaproteobacteria bacterium | reverse complement strand
GAAGTCAAACAACACATTGCGATAAGACCGGGCACCATCGAGTTCCTACAATGGCTACAACGCCAATCGAAAACGGTCATCATGGCGACTAACGCCCACCGCGTTACGCTCGATATTAAGCTTGCTGAAGCACCGATAAGCCCATTCTTTAATGCCTTGGTCTCGTCTCATGACTTCGGCGCACCAAAGGAAGATCAATCGTTTTGGCACGAATTGCAAAAGCAACAGGGTTTCGACCCACAGCGTACGCTGTTTGTCGATGATTCGTTATCGGTGCTCGAGTCCGCAGAGCGATTCGGCATCAAGCATCTCCTCGCGATCACTCAGCCATCAAGTCAACATCCAGAACGAGTAATCGAACAGTGGCCCTCGGTTAATTACTTAAACGAGGCGATTCCGAGTGACTGAGTTGAGTAAGGTGCGAGCCGACAAGTGGCTCTGGTCGGTTCGATTGTTTAAGACACGCACCCTAGCCAAAACTGCGATTGAGCAGGGCAAGGTTCGTATTCGTGGCCAACGCATTAAGCCGAGCCGAGACGTATTGATTAACGACGTCATTCGAGTTCAAGTGGGGTGGGATGAGCGCGAGATTACCGTACTTGGCTTGATCGAAAAGCGTGTGAGTGCCGCGATTGCACAAACGCTTTACGAAGAATCAGAGGAATCAATAGCGCGTCGGGAGAAAGCCGCAGAGCTTCGTAAACTCAACCGTGGCGCTGATATTCTGATGGATCACAAGCCCAACAAGAAGGAGCGTCGTAAGATTCATCGTTTTAAACGCATTGGCGCAGACAACGACAATTGAGATTTCGCAATTCGGCCCTATATTAGTGTTATCAACAGATTGAGAACCGCACATGTCACACTTTGACCAACTGCAACGCTTTATCTTCGAACATGCCGATGTTCGAGGTGCCTTAGTGCAGCTAGAGAAAGCCCATTTCGACGCCATCGCCAGCCACGACTACCCAAAACCGATTCAAGCACTGCTCAGTCAGTTCTTGAACGCAACCGTCATGCTATCAACGTCGCTAAAGTTTGAGGGCACCATTACGCTACAAGCTCGAACAGACGGACCTCTGTCAGCGATCATGGCGGACTGCAGCTCACACACGAAGGTTCGATGTATCGCACAGTACGATGAATCACTCGAAGACTCGGCCTATGACGTCCCTTTTTCAGAGCTATTTAAGTCAGGGGTGCTCGTCATGACGATCGACCCTAAAGTTGGCAAGCGCTATCAGGGCATCGTACCACTCGAGTCAAACTCATTGTCGGAGGCACTCGCTGAGTACTTCAAACAGTCCGAGCAACTCGACACTCGCATCTGGTTTTTTAACGACGAAAATCGCTCGGCTGGGATGATGCTACAAGTACTTCCCGGTGAAAATGTACTACCTAAACACGAAAATTCTGAGTTCTTCCATCATGTAGGGACTATCGCTGACACCCTGTCTTCAGATGAAGCCCTGTCCCTTGAGGCCGAGCAGATTCTTCATCGCTTGTACCATGAAGAAACAGTCCGGATCTTCGACCCTGCAGAAGTAGAATTCGAATGTACGTGCTCGATGGATAAAATCGCCCAGGCGCTAAGTTCAGTTCCGCAGAGCGAGATGATACAGGCTTTAGAAGAACATGGTGGCGAGCTCAAAGTCGACTGCCAGTTCTGTAACAAGGTCTATCGATTTAACCAGAACGACCTCGATTTAATCTATGCAGAACAGCCCAAAACGACGCATTGACTTGCGTTATTTTGGGCTCTATTTTCATACGTAATTCCCCGAGCAAAAACTGGCTGTAGCCCTTGTAAAACGTGTAGTTTTACTACAAAACACCCCTAAAAAAACAGTGTGATTTCAGTGCTTATAACAGTACAATAGTCGCTCAGATTTCGGCGTAAGTGCACATTAGAATGCACACGTCTAAGTGTTGGGCAGCAACAAACTGCAACACGATTTTCACGGTTAAAAGTCACCTTTTCGTGACGGGATGCGAGATTAGTAAAACATGATTGATTTAACGAAGGCTCACGAAGACCTAACATCAGCACAATTCGTTCAGCACGCCATTCGCCGAGGCGAGGGTGACTTAGCCGCAACGGGTGCTTTATCGGTAATTACAGGCAAACGCACGGGTCGTTCACCGGCCGATCGTTATATCGTAGAAGAAGCGTCTACACGCGAAGCGATTGAATGGGGTTCAGTAAACCGCCCATTCCCGCAAGACAAATTCAGCGCTCTTTGGCAGCGTGTAGAAGACTATCTCGTAGAAAAAGACGAGTTTTTCGTCTCTTCACTTCACATTGGTGAGCACGGCGAGCACTACTTACCAGCAAAAGTCATAACAGAGACCGCGTGGCAGGGCTTGTTCGGTCTTAACATGTTCATTCGCGCCAAAGAGTACAACCCACTTAACAAAGAAGAGTGGCAGATCCTCAACGTTGCTTCATTTGAATGCGACCCTGAGCGTGACGGAACAAATTCTGACGGTACTGTCATCATTAACTTTGGTCAGCGCAAAGTTCTAATCGCAGGTATGCGTTACGCGGGCGAAATGAAGAAAGCGATGTTCTCAGTGCAGAACTTCCTTCTACCGGAAAAAGACGTCATGCCGATGCACTGCGCTGCTAACGTCGGCGAAGCGGGCGATGTGTGCTTGTTCTTCGGTCTTTCGGG
>JABXIR010000128.1 GCA_013372965.1 Gammaproteobacteria bacterium | reverse complement strand
TGACTCGCGAATCGCGTGGACGGGTAGCATGAACTTAGTCGACCCAGAGCACTTTAATATTGATGCGGGTGTGGGTCAGTGGGTCGATTCAATGATCCGAATCACTGGGCCTGCTGCGGTGTTATTAAAGTCAATCGTTCTGAACGACTGGCAGGTTGAGACGGGGCGAAATTTGTTTCCTCGGCTGCGTGATATTGAGGTTTTGCCCGCCGAAGGTTCGACGGTATGTCAGCTAGCGCCCTCGGGACCTGCCTCTCCTGACGATAGCGTCGAAGAAATTCTACTCACTGCAATCTACGGTGCTAAAACGCGTGTCCGTTTGACGACGCCGTACTTCGTTCCCGGTGATGCGTTAGTTACAGCAATCAAAACTGCCGCGCACCGAGGGGTTAAAGTGTCGTTAATCGTGCCGAAAAAAAGCGACTCGAAATTGGTCGCATTGGCGAGTTCTTCGTATTACGAAGAGTTGATTGAAGCTGGCGTAGAGATTTCGATCTATGACTCGGGTTTGTTGCATTCAAAGGTCGTCTTGATTGATGACGAACTGGCGTTATTCGGTTCCGTTAATCTCGATATGAGAAGTTTCTGGTTGAATTTCGAGTTAACCGTCGCCATATACGACTCGGGAACCGTCGCAAGGTTACATACGCTGGTGGATCGGTATCAGGCGCAGTCAACGGTGCTAAACTTAGCGCGCTGGAAAAACCGTTCTGCGGGAACTCGGCTGCTTCAGCAACTCGCCTATTTGGCATCGCCCTTACTATGATTAAATGAGTCACGCCGATTGCGTGATGGAGACAGAGCATTGACGGTAAAATATATTGAATCTTCCATACTGCCAACCAAGTTTGGCGAGTTCACGATTCATGGCTTCTTAGAAGAAGCAAATGGTAAAGAGCACGTCGCGATCACTTTTGGTGACCTGTCTGGCGATGACCCAGTGCTCGCTAGAATTCACTCTGAGTGTCTTACCGGAGATGCGTTATTTTCCGCGCGTTGCGATTGTGGGCCACAGCTCGAGGAGTCGATGCGCCGGATTTCGTCTACTGGGCGCGGTGTGATCCTTTACCTTCGCCAAGAAGGACGCGGTATTGGGTTAATGAATAAAATCAAAGCGTATCATCTTCAGGATCAGGGTGCAGACACGGTAGAGGCGAATGAAGCACTTGGGTTCGACGCGGATCAGCGTGAGTATTCAATGTGCCAAACGATGTTGGATAATCTGGGTGTGCACTCAGTGATGTTAATGACCAATAACCCCAGAAAGGTTGCTGCACTCAAAGGTTATGGGATAAATGTCGTTGGTCGTTCAGAAATTCGCGTCGGCGATACGCCGCAAAATGCAGACTACCTAAAGACCAAGCGAAGCAAGTTAGGTCACTTGTTCGACAAATAGTGGTCGGTCGATTAGCTCAAGCGCGAGCTAATCGATTTAACAATACCTTCAGCGTCGAGGCCAATTTTTTTCAGCTGCATCGACTGGCTATCGTGATCTTCGTAACGATCGGGATAACCGAGCTGCAGTAGGTCGTTAGTTAACGCTTCAGCTCTCATAAACTCTGACACTGCGCTGCCCGCTCCACCCGCGATCGCCCCTTGCTCTACTGTAACGAACAAATGATGAGTTTGCGCTAGCTCGCGAATCAATGCTTCGTCGATCGGCTTGATCCAACGCATATCGATGAGTGTGGCGTTTAGTTGCTCCGCGACCTTTTTGCACTCGCCAAGAAGCGTGCCGAAGCACAAAATCGCAACGTCGCTGCCGAGCGACACTCGCTTTGCCTTGCCGACTTCACAGACGATTAGCTCGTCTTCAATGTCTTGGCCTTCCCCTTTACCACGAGGGTATCTCACGGCTGAGGGGCCCGCGTGTTGGTAGGCTGTTTCTAGTAATACCCGAGTTTCGTATTCATCGCTCGGCGCTGCAATAATCATGTTCGGAATGCAGCGCATATAGGCGATGTCGTAGGAACCGGCATGGGTCGCGCCATCTTCGCCTACTAATCCTGCTCGATCAATGGCAAAGGTGACGTCGAGGTTTTGCAGTGCGACGTCATGAACGAGTTGGTCATAGCCACGCTGAAGGAATGTTGAATAGATTGCAACGACGGGCTTGAGCCCTTCGCAAGCGAGGCCAGCTGCCAAAGTCACCGCATGCTGCTCCGCGATGGCGACATCGTAAAATCGATCCGGGAAACGCTCGGAAAATTCCACCATGCCCGAACCTTCGCACATTGCTGGGGTTATGCCGATGAGCTTGGTGTCGGTGTCTGCACGGTCGCACAGCCATTCGCCAAAAATGTCCTGATATTTGCGCGTAGGCTTCGTTGCTACTTCTGGGGCCTTTTTCATTGGCTCGAGTTTGCTTAGTGCGTGATAGCCGATGGGGTCGCGTTCTGCAGGCGCAAATCCCTTGCCCTTTCGAGTAATAATGTGCAAAAGTTGCGGGCCTTCAAGGTCGCGCATATTGCGCATTGTCGCTAGAAGGCTAGGAAGGTCGTGCCCATCAAGCGGCCC
>JABXIR010000031.1 GCA_013372965.1 Gammaproteobacteria bacterium | reverse complement strand
GGGCCTGAGTGGACCGAGTCATCCGGACGGTTTTTCGGAACGGACTTCGGTGTGGGTTGAGGTGCTGGCGTCGGTTTCGTTTTGGGAGATGCCGTCGAGCCAGACGCCTTCATCATCGCACGAAACTGCGCCACCGATTGAATTCGGTTCTTACGAATAACAACGAGGCCACCCGAGACCGCATTAATAAAGCCAGCGGGATACTGAGGAAAAGCCTCTGGTGGGATTGGCGGAATCGGGTCAGGATCGCCGTCGTCCATATCGTCACGACGTGTCGTTGCCTCGATCGGTTTTTCACCCGTAATACAGCGATACAAGGTGGCCGATAGCGAATAAATATCCGTCCAAGGCCCTTGATTTTTGGTACTTTCGGAATATTGCTCAATCGGTGAATAGCCAGCACTGATCACCCCTGTTATCGACTGCGATGCCTCGGCCGCAACGCGGCGAGCAGCACCAAAATCGAGCAACATCGCATGACCATCTGAGCCAATGTATACATTGCCAGGCTTGATATCTCGATGGAGTAAACCAGCCGCGTGAACTTTTTCCAATGCGTCTAGGATTTGCTCTGTCCACGCAACAAGCTTCGAAGGCTCAACTTGAGAATTGTGGTCACGCATATACTCGCTCAGCGTTTGTCCCTCAACAAAGCCCATGACCATGTAAGCCGTGTTATTCGCTTTCACCATTCGCTTAACAGGAACCACGCCCGGATGCTGGAATTGCGCTAAGGTACGGGCTTCCTCAACGAAGCTATGCAGTCCTTTTTCGTAGGAACTCGCGTCGTCAGCGCTGATCGGACGGATGGAGACGCTGTCATTCGAACGGTTCGCCAAATGTTTGGGAAAGTATTCTTTAAGCGCAACAAAGCATGCCAAAGTCGCATCCCAAGCTTTGTATGTAATACCAAAACCGCCTTGGCCGAGCACTTCCTGAATTTCATACTCACCGAGTCGTGTACCAATTGGGAGATGGGTCGACTGTTCCTGCCGATTCATAATTTACCTATTACTGTAGTGCGTTCAATTAAATCGAGTTTCCGATTTTAGATTTTAATCTTGCTTCTTCCGCTTCATCCAGTTCGGCGGAACAATCACCTTTTGAGTCGTCAATGACGACTTCATATTTACCTTCTGACAATGGCAGTATCACCTCAAACTCCTCACCCGTTTCGATGGACCGAAAGGTCACTCGACTCGAGTTAGTCTCAGCGAGAAAGGTGCCGTCTAACAGACAGGCTTCGCGCTGGCTAGGATCTTCGATACCGACCGGTAATGACTCGTCGGACTTATCTTCACCGCTGAAGCGCATCACCAAAGCGACTAAGATCACTGCAATAACAATCGACAGGCCAATTAAAAAACGATCTCGTGAGCGATTAGAAATATCGAGACTCGGCTCGATCATGTTGTCGTTAGCATCACTCACGTTAGACTCCTCGTCAGAATTAGAACCGATTGCGATTACTGCCGAAATATTATCCGACTTCGGTGAAAATTTTAGCGCGGCGCTGTCAGCTGCTGCATCGAGAGACTGCTGGGTTGAGTTACGTAATAGCTCATTTAAATCGAGCTCAGAAAACGCTTCCCAAAAACCATCGCTACATACCAATACTTGATCAGACGCATCATACTCACGACTTTTTACCCTAGGCTTGGCTGGCTTAGTTGGACCAATTGAGCGATACAATTTCCCCTGTTCGGGGTGAGTTGCCATCTCGGCCTCGGTAATCTCACCATCATCGACCAACATTTGTACCACAGAGTGATCTTTCGTGCGCCACAACCCCTGATTTGAACGATGGTAAACGCGTGAATCTCCGACGGTAATCGTGAGTAATGTCTGGCCTTTGATCAACGCGCAAGCGAGTGTGGTATGAGCATCTTTTGCGCCTTCAATTTGCACTATGTGCTCTTGAAAACGGACTAATGCGTCTTGAAACCACTGCTTAGCATTGGCCTCTGTGAGCTCCAGATCACCTTCGGCTTCGAGGCAAACGCGTAAAGACTCAACCATCAACGCCGAAGCTTGATCACCAGCGTCATGCCCTCCCAGACCGTCCGCTACCATTAATACCTGAGCGCCACCAATCACACCGTTCCATAACGTATCTTCTTGGTATTCTCGATCACCTTGTCGTTGAACTTGAAAACGCATAATTAGCTATCCAATAACGCGAGCAATAATTTGCCGATAAATGAGCCAGAGGAAGCACTAAAGAACCCGCCGCCCTCTCGGGCAATTTCTTCTAGTACAGGTCGAGCATCTGGATTGTTTTTGCTGTCTGTTAAGACCACAGACACCGTCTGAGAGACACCGCTAGTGCTACCCGAGCCAAAACGTCGAGCTAGGTCAATTGCTCGACTTTGGTAGGTTGGGGCATCGTCAGTGAACACGACAATACGGCGCTCCTTTGCAATCGACCGAAATCGCATTGACGTTGCGAGATCAAGTCCTGCTGAAATGGCCTCACCATCGTATGAATAATCGCCCATGCCCATGCCCATACCCTCTCGAACGCTACTCACAAACTGTTCGAGCCGATCTAGGTCAGCTTGTCCATTAATCTCTAAAAGTGGAAATTGCTGAGCTGGCTGATCGAATCCGTAGTCGCCGAAGACCACAATACCAATCGCAAACGACGGCGCCATTCGGTTAAGCAAGGCCGCGAGGTCAGATGTGGTACTCTTTAAACCTTCGATCGACTCATCCATGCTTCCTGTGATGTCGAGTACAATCACCACATCGACGTCCTTTAGGACAAAAGCATCCTCAGGCACATCCGGACATACAGGGCATTCAAGCACCTCAGGTTCCGGACAAGCTTGCGGCACGGGTGTCGTAGGCACCGGCGTCGGATCGGGGCAAACCGGTGCAGGTGGCGTTTCCGACGTCTTAGGAAAGAAAGGCAGTGCGATCACTGCGAGCAATATAAACGCCCCCATCGCCGACGCAAAAAGATCGACGGCTGACATGTTAAACGCACTGACTTCTCTCTGTTTACGCTTCATCGTTTTACGCCAATATCTCGAGTTTCATGAAGACCCCACCAAAATGAACGCTATCACCATTTTTAAGTGCTGTAGCCGAACCGGAAGCTAGCGGAATATCATTCACCTGAGTACCATTCGAGCTTCCTAGATCAGCAATGAATAGACTTCCGTTTTCGACCCAAATACGTGCGTGCTGTCTCGACACTTGCGGGTGCGATAAGACCAGGTTCGCCTGTTGTGAATTCTTTCCGATCACTAGCCCGTTTTCAGCATGCAAAAGTGCCCCACCATCGACTCGGAGTCTGAATGGATTTCCGCCGCCGTCATGACCCGAGAACACAACGTCATTAAATCGTGCCTTTGCTTGCGCGAGCTGTTGCTTGCGTTTGCGCAATGAAATCACGACGCCAAGAATAACCAGTAACGCGATTACACCGCCTATTGCGCTAAAAATCAGGGTGCGCTGCTTATGCTCCGCAGCAACACGGGCTTCCTCAATAGCGGCCTCTCGTTCAGCGTTCGCTCGCTCACGCTCCGCCTCAGCGGCTTCAATCTCTGCTTGCTGCTGCTCTAGCTGCGCTTGCGCCTCTTGCTCGGCGGCTTCAAGTTCCGCTTGGGTTTGCTGAAGCTCGTCACGCGCCGCTTCGGCATCCGTCTGGCGTTGTTCGCTTTCCTGGCGTGCGGCTTCGAGTTCGGCTTCCGCCGCTTCAATTGCCTCTTGTTGAGCTTCTAAATCGGCTTGACGCTGTTCTAGCTCTTGTTGGATTGCATCGAGGGCGTCTTGGTGAGCATCAACAGCCGCTTGCGCTTCTTGCTCTGCTGTAAGACACACAGTCGTAGAAATGTTAATACCATTCGTTGCCAACCAATCGCCGGCTGCGCTGATCATGACACCCTCCACAGGTGCTTCGGCGCCAACGTAGCTTGAATTTAGGAAACCACCTTTGACATCAACATTAAATGCAGCCACTTCGCCGCAGCGATTTAACATCATCGCGCCGTATTCACTCTCATCGAAGGCGACATCGTGAGTGATGTTGACACCATCGATCGACAAGACACGACCATCACGTGAGTCAGCTACGGTTAGTATGCTAATTTCTTCACCCGCTATAAAATCTCGAGCACTCACAGCGGTGACATCAAACGATGCGCCAGGGACTTTAATTAAACTCAAACCAAGCGCCTCGTTTTCTGCGATGACCTCAGCATGAATCCGCGCTTCGGTTGTTGGGTCGATCACAATGAACGAGTCGGCGCGTCTTAATACGACCGATCGAGTAATCACCACGTCCGGAGCGAGCGCTACGGCTTGCGCCTCACGAGCCGTATCTCCTGACCTTTGTGCCAGAAGCTCAACTGCGCTTGCGTGAGCCAAAGATGGTAAGAGTAATAACGGAGTTAAAAAACGTAATTTCATGAGTTTTCCTCATCTAACACTCGAATGCAGATCAGTGACACATTATCTTGATTCGGTCGATCACACTTCACGACATTCGATAGTAAGTTATGATTGAGCTCGTCCGCGGTGAGCGAGTCATCGAGTAAATGTTGGCAAATAACTTCTTCTGAGAGCGTTTGTATGCCATCCGACGCTAATATCACGATATCGCCCGGATTTAACGAAATACCTTCATCTTGGCAATCTTCGATCGTGAGCGATTGTTGGCCCATTAAGACATTCATTAACTGATGCCGACGCGTATCTGCTTTCGCTTCGGCGTGCGTAATCTCTCCTCGTTGAGCTCGACGATCGAGATGCCCACCATAGCTTTCATCTAGATTAATTTGCGATATCTCCTGATCACCGAACAGGTAAACGGGTGAATCACCGACACTCACCCAATGTAGCGTCTGATCTCGGATAAGAACAATCACCAGCGTTGTGCCCATACCATCCAAATCCGGATTCGCCCTAATCTCTCTTGCTATCGCATTATTCGCCTTTCCAACAAGCTCCAATAAATGAGTCGATAAGTCAGCGTACTCCGTATCGAAGGCATCGAACACGGCGTCGACAGCTGCTAGTGAGGCGACTTCACCGCCTTTAGCACCCCCCATACCATCAGCCAGCACGGCAAACACACCGCCTTCTGGAAGGTATTGCGCACGCAGCGAGTCTTGTTGGTACGCTCGCTTACCCTGCCATTGACTGCTACCAATTTCGAATTGATTCATTACGCCCAACTGAATCGCTCATCGCATAGGGATACAAACATTAACTTCGTCGAACCCAAAGTCAGGTGATCACGATCGCTCAGACTCACGGGCGATAAGATCGGTGCATCATTGAGATAACCGAGTGATTTACCGGTGCCCGGAGATACGAAGAACTGCGCTGATTTAGGGTCAAAAGTAACGACCACATGTGAATCGCGCGATATCTCGCGATCACCGAAATTCAAATTGACCCTTGCGCCTGAGCGACCAATCGAGTTTTGTCCAAAGCCCAACGTAGCAAACTCGCCTTTACCCATCCCATCAACGACCACTAACCAACCAACAGGTGGGTCCTCCATTGCGCCCGACTCACTGACCGTCGCACTCTCAACCGAAGAGGTAGCGACTGCTTCGACGGGTTTTGCAGCTCGGAATACTTGTGTCGCTTCGTCGTCATCGACCACGTTGACAGTCACTTGAGCCGACGATCCAGGTTGTACAGAAACCTCTTCGATATCGATCGCGATGGTCGCGGCGTTAGAACTGCTTGACTTCGAACCAGGTGCGTACGGTTCAGTCGCATCCGAATCGCTAAAATCCGTCGGCGCTGCTCGACCCGCGCTGGGGTTATAAGGCTCCGTTGCTTCGTTATCACTAAAATCCGCTTTGAACGGCACCGTATCTACGACGATAGGCTTTCCATCGGGTCCAATTTTTGCAGGCATAGAACTCTCCTTATCAATCTTTTTTCTCGTAAAGACGATTTATCAAATTATTAAGACAGTATCGACCGATACCGTTCACTGCTTCTTCTTCGCGTGCTTGCACGATGTGAATTAAGAACACCAGCACCGCCGACTGAAGTAACGCC
>JABXIR010000197.1 GCA_013372965.1 Gammaproteobacteria bacterium | reverse complement strand
GCGAAACCGCCTTCATCACCAACCGCAGTATTCAGACCTTTCGCCGAAAGTACCTTTTTCAATGCGTGGAAAATCTCTGCGCCAACACGAAGGGCTTCGCTAAACGTCTTAGCAGCCACCGGCTGGATCATAAATTCCTGAATGTCGACGTTATTGTCTGCGTGCTCACCACCATTGAGAATATTCATCATTGGCACTGGCATGCTGTACTGACCCGCCGTACCGTTGAGCTCAGCAATGTGAGCATACAGTGGGATGCCTTTGCTTTTTGCTACCGCTTTCGCTGCTGCTAGAGACACCGCAAGAATCGCGTTAGCGCCAAAGTTGGCTTTATTGTCTGTGCCGTCAGCATCGATCATCATTTGGTCAATCGCCGCTTGATTTGACGCATCCTGACCAACTAACAACGCCTTAATGGTTGTATTGATATTATTAACAGCAGTTAGCACGCCCTTGCCTAGGTAACGCGCCTTGTCGCCATCGCGAAGTTCAAGCGCTTCGCGAGATCCGGTACTCGCACCCGAGGGCGCACAAGCAGTTCCGACCGAACCGTCTTGCAAAACTACATCTGCCTCAACGGTCGGGTTACCGCGAGAATCCATTACTTCAAAAGCCTTTACATCGGCAATGATGGTCATCTTGTCTACTCCAAATAGTTTATTCTGTGTCTAAGTCTGGAAGAGACTTAGACACATCGTCTATTGCTTTCATTTGAGCCAAGAAAGGCTCAAGCGCGTCCAAGCGCAAAGCACAAGGACCGTCACACTTCGCCGACGCTGGGTCGGGGTGCGCTTCTAAGAATAATCCCGCAATTTTTTGCGATAAGCCGGCCTTAGCAAGCTCCGTAACCTGAGCACGTCGACCATCTGCTGACTCAGCACGACCACCAGGTTGTTGCAAGCTGTGGGTCACGTCGAAAATAATCGGGTACTCAAACTTCTTCATGAGACCAAAGCCAAGCATATCGACCACTAAATTGTTGTAGCCAAACATTGTGCCGCGCTCACACAGCATCAACTGATCATTCCCCGCTTCTTCGCACTTGGTCAGGATGTGTTTCATCTCATGGGGTGCAAGAAACTGGGCTTTCTTAATATTGATAATTGCATTCGTTTTCGCCATCGCCATCACGAGATCGGTTTGACGAGACAGAAACGCAGGAAGCTGGATAATATCGCACACTTCAGCGACCGGCGCCGCTTGGTGAGGTTCGTGAACGTCGGTAATAATCGGAACATTGAAGGTCTTTTTGATCTCTTCAAAAATCTTTAAACCTTCTTCCATACCAGGACCGCGAAACGAGTTGATCGAACTGCGGTTTGCCTTGTCGAACGAAGCTTTAAACACATACGGAATACCCAACTTTTGGGTAACTTCGACGTACTTTTCAGCCACTGTCATCGCCATATCGCGAGACTCGAGAACGTTCATACCACCAAACAAAGCCATTGGCAGGTCGTTCGAAACATCGACGTTACCAACCTTAATAATTTTTTGCGGCATACCTTAGGATTCCTTTTCGTTCTTATACTTCAGTGCTTCTTCGACAAATTTTTGGAATAATGGGTGTCCATCACGAGGCGTCGAAGTGAATTCTGGGTGGAACTGACACGCAACATACCAACGATGATCAGGGATTTCGACCATTTCTACAAGTGCGTCGTCGGCAGACCAACCACCGACTTTCATGCCGGCCTTTTGCATTCGATCCACGTAATTGTTGTTCATTTCGTAACGGTGACGGTGGCGCTCCGTGATCATTTCTGATCCGTAAGCCTCACGAGCTTTAGACCCAGCGACCAAGCGACAAGCTTGTGCACCCAGACGCATTGTGCCACCCAGGTCAGAGTCCTGAGAACGTTTCTCGACGTTGCCGTCTTCGTCCATCCACTCGGTGATCAGACCAATCACAGGATGTGGTGTTGAACTATTGAGCTCAGTTGAATGAGCACCTTCTAAGCCAACCACGTTGCGGATAAACTCGATAACCGCAACTTGCATGCCCAGACAGATACCGAGATAAGGGATGTCGTTTTCACGCGCGTATTTTGCCGCGAGGATCTTACCCTCAACGCCACGATGACCGAAACCGCCGGGAACCAAAATCGCGTCGACATCGGCGATTTCTGCCGTGCCGTTTTTCTCAATAGATTCTGAGTCTACGTGACGAATATTAACCTTTGTTAAGGTATGAATACCTGCGTGCGTGAGCGCTTCGTTAAGCGACTTATAAGCATCTAGCAGTTCCATATACTTACCGACCATCGCGATTGTGACTTCGTGCTCTGGGTTGAGTTTACCATTGACGACACGGTCCCAATCTGAAAAGTCTGCATCTTCGAGTTTGAGGTCAAGCATTTCACCAACGATGGTATCGAGACCCTGCTCAGCCAGCATTCTTGGAATCGCATAAATAGTGTTGACATCTGGCACCGGAACAACTGCGCGCTGTTCGACATTCGTAAACAAAGAAATTTTACGGCGAGAATCTTCGTCGATTTCAACTTCAGTACGACACATTAAGATGTCAGGTTGCAAACCAATTGATCGCAGTTCTTTCACAGAATGCTGTGTTGGCTTAGTCTTAATTTCGCCAGCGGTACGAATATAGGGAACGAGCGTAAGGTGCATCAGAAGCGTTCGACCGCGACCAAGCTCTACTCGCATCTGACGAATCGCCTCTAGGAACGGCTGAGACTCAATATCGCCCACTGTGCCGCCGATTTCGACTAATGCAACATCGTAGCCCTCACCACCCTCGTAAACGCGACGCTTAATTTCGTCGGTAATGTGAGGAATGACCTGAACCGTGCCGCCGAGGTAATCGCCGCGACGTTCTTTACGAAGCACGGTCTCGTAGACGCGACCGGTTGTGAAGTTCGAACGCTGAGACGTCTT
>JABXIR010000295.1 GCA_013372965.1 Gammaproteobacteria bacterium | reverse complement strand
GTCGCACAACAAGACAGCGATGTTCCTATGGTTCAAGCGCAACCTACCACGCCCGTTGTTAGTCAGTCGTCTAGCCAGTTCATTACTGTGGAAACCGATGTATTGCGCGCGCGAATCAACCTGGCGGGCGGTGACATCGAAGATCTTGACTTGCTCGATCACAAGCTCGACATTGACCGTGAAGATCCGTTACCACTATTAATGAATGCTCCAGAACACGTCTACGTGTCACAGAGTGGCTTAGTGGGCCGCGACGGATTAGACAAACAAGGTCAACGAGCCAACTTTACCGCGTCGCAAACGAACTACGCTCTTAACGGCGATGTCCTCAACGTAGATTTAACCACTTCCACTGACAACGGTGTGAGCATCACTAAACGCTTCACCTTCAACGCTGGATCACACGCGGTTACCGTTAGCTACCTCATCGACAATCAGTCAGCCACCGAATGGCAGGGCGCGATGTATGGTTATATCAAGCGTGATGGTCGCTCGCCATTAATCGACAGCGACGGCGCCATGGTGCCATTCCTTGGTATGGCGACCACGAACACCGAAGAAAACTACTACAAACTCGATTTTGATGACCTAGATGACGAAAGCTACCGAGCCAACATCACCGGTGGTTGGATTTCGATGGTACAGCACTACTACATTAGTGCTTGGATACCGAACGCAGAAGACAACAACCTGTTCTATGCAGAAAAACTTCGTAGCGGCTTCTATCGCATGGGCTTTACTAGCGAGAACGTTACGGTTCCTGCCGGTGCACAAGGCGAGCTCAGCGCTGTTTTTTATGCTGGTCCTAAAGACCAGGACATCCTAGAAGGGCTCGCCAAATACCTCGATTTGACCGTCGATTACGGTTGGTTATGGTGGATTGCTAAGCCACTATTCTGGGCGCTTAGCTTCTTCTATGGATTAATTGGTAACTGGGGCTTTGCGATTATCGCCCTAACGATCCTTATTAAAGGCTTGTTCTACTACCCAAGTGCTATTTCCTATCGCTCGATGGCAGCGATGCGCAAATTCTCACCGCGTATCCAAGAACTTCGTGAGCGCTTCGGCGATGACCGTCAAAAGCTTCAACAAGAAATGATGAAGCTCTACAAAGAAGAAAAGATCAATCCGATGGCGGGTTGTTTACCCATTCTTCTGCAAATGCCGGTATTCATTGCGTTGTACTGGATGCTTGCCGAAAGTGTCGAGCTTCGCCACGCACCATTCATGCTTTGGATTACCGACTTATCAGTGAAAGATCCATACTTTGTTCTTCCAGTACTGATGGGTATTGTGATGTACCTTCAGCAGAAGCTGAATCCAACACCTCCCGATCCGATGCAAGCGAAGATCATGCAGATGATGCCAATCATCTTCACGTTCTTCTTTATGTTCTTCCCGGCGGGCTTGGTTCTGTACTGGTTGTTCAACAGCTTGATCTCAATGATTCAGCAGTTGGTCATCTACCGCGGCTTAGAAAAAGCCGATGCCAAGAAAAAGTAAACATTAATCAACTAAACTAAAGCCGCGAACAGCGGCTTTTTTAATACTATGACGACACTACTTGATAACGACACAATCTGCGCAATTGCCACGCCCATCGGTCGCGGCGGCATTGGTATTATCCGACTATCAGGCGCAAACGCCTTGGATATTGCAGGCAAGTTGGTTGATGCGACGCTTAAACCGCGTTACGCGCATTACGGCGACTTTCGCCACAACCAAGAACTGATCGACCAAGGAATCTGCATTTACTTCCCGAACCCGCATTCCTTTACAGGAGAAGACGTCGTTGAGCTGCAAGGCCATGGTGGGCCAATCCTGCTCGATAAGTTGTTGTCGATTTGTGTCGAGCTCGGGGCGCGTGTCGCACGTCCAGGAGAATTCTCAGAGCGTGCCTTCTTAAATGGTAAGCTCGATCTCGCACAAGCCGAAGCCATCGCAGACCTAATTAACGCCAGCTCAGAGCAGGCAGCACGATCGGCGCTTTTATCGTTAGAAGGCGAATTTTCAAAAGAAATCAACGAACTTCAGACTGAATTAACGAAGTTACGAGTTTATGTAGAAGCCGCGATCGACTTCCCTGAGGAAGAAATCGACTTCCTGTCGGATGGTGTCGTCCAATCGATGGCTGAATCCCTTACGACGAACTTCGATCGTGTTCAAAACGCAGCCAACCAGGGCGCCATACTACGAGATGGTATGACCCTTGTGATTGCCGGGAGACCGAACGCTGGGAAATCGAGTCTATTGAACGCACTTACCGGCAAAGACTCAGCGATCGTGACTAATATCGCCGGAACCACACGCGATGTACTTCGTGAAGAAATCCACATCGACGGCATGCCGCTGCACATCATCGATACCGCCGGGTTACGAGAATCACCCGATGTCGTTGAGCAAGAGGGCATTCGCCGTGCACAAGCCGAACTCACAAAAGCGGACCACATGTTATTGGTCGTCGATAGTAGTGAAACCTCCGCTACCGATTTAGCGACGCTATGGCCCAAGGATCTCGCACCACCTCCGCCGCACCTAAAATACACCGTCGTGCAGAATAAGATCGACGTATCAAATTTACCCGCAGGTAAAGACACGAATGATTATCAAACGTTGATTCGTGCTTGCGCCAAAAGCGGCGAGGGTATTGATAGTCTCCGCGAACACCTCAAAGACATTATGGGCTACCAGAACCTATCAGAGGGTGTATTCATGGCAAGACGCCGACACATCGACGCACTCAACCGCGCCCGAGAAGCCCTCGATAACGGGCTTGAGCAGCTCTACGGTGCCTCGGCTGGCGAGCTCTTTGCCGAAGATATGCGCTACGCACAGATGGCGTTAGGGGAGATCACGGGTAAGTTCACCAGTGATGACTTGCTGGGTGAGATTTTCAGTTCGTTTTGTATTGGTAAGTAGTCATCGAGTAACTTGCCGTTCGTCAATAATCTAATTACAGTAGTTGCCTGGTAAAGTATTACATCGGTACGACTTAGATGAATACTACTTGAATCAAGCGAACTCCACAGGCCGCGAAGATATCGAGTTGGGATTCATCGCCACCTTAATCGTCGTCGATAACGACACCGGAGAAAGAAAGCAATGAAGTTAGTCGCGGTAATTCTTTTTACTCTCAGCACTACACTTTCAAGCGATTCGTTCGCCGACAGTAGCAAATGCACTGAGCCCACAACGGTAATCTGCACCGTCAACGAGGTTGAGCAACTTGCCCACAATGATGACCTCACTGCGGTCGATACGTTATATTCACTAGGGCGCTTCGACAGCGCCGTCGAATCACTTGTTTATTTTAGCAG
>JABXIR010000300.1 GCA_013372965.1 Gammaproteobacteria bacterium | reverse complement strand
TCCGAAGAAGATGTAAGCCAAGAGCTCGACGATGAGTGGCGCCGCAAGTTACTCGAAGCCGAACAACGTGTTGCAAGAGGGCGAACACAATTCCAAGAACTTCAGTCGAAGCAAACAGAAATGCGTATGACGCGTCAACGCTACGATCTCGATGTTGAATCGGCCGAAGACGCTCTGAGTCGCGCAGAAGAAATCACTCAGCAATACCACGATCGAGTAGAGCTGTTAAATGAGCAGTTGCTGAGCCTCGATATGGCGAGCAGCGATGCAGCACCGGAGATGATAGAGGCGCTGGCATCCGAGCATCTTTTGCTCGAGGCTGAGATGACTGAAGCAAAGATCAAGGCGGAGTCAGTGGCAGAGGAATTGCGTCAGCTCGAAGGCTCGCGGGGTGATGTTGAAAAGCTCGTAGAACTTGAACGCGAGAAATTAGAGCAGCTCAGAATCGAACGTCAAACGGTTTACGTAAAGCTCGGCGGTCTATCTGAAGAGCTCAAAGATGCCGAAGTCGATCTCAAAGAACTACTCGAGTCGCTTCCTGAAGACGTTGATCTTGAATCTTGGGAGCAGGAGCTCGTTCGAATTGGTGAGAGAATTCGACGATTGGGCCCGATCAACCTTGCGGCGATCGATGAATATGAACAAGAATCCGAGCGTAAAAACTATTTAGATCAGCAAGATAGCGATTTAAATGAAGCGCTCGAAACGTTAGAATCTGCCATTAGAAAAATAGATAAAGAGACACGACAGCGTTTCAAACATACCTTCGAAACCGTAAACGACGGATTGAAGCGACTTTTCCCGAAGGTGTTTGGCGGTGGCGAGGCTTGGTTAGAACTAACGGGCGACGATTTATTAGAAACAGGCGTGTCGATTATGGCTCGGCCACCGGGAAAGAAGAACAGCACCATCCATTTGTTATCGGGTGGCGAAAAGGCCATGACTGCGATTGCATTGGTTTTTTCGATTTTCCAACTAAACCCCGCGCCGTTCTGTATGCTCGATGAGGTTGACGCCCCACTTGATGACGCGAACGTTGGCCGATATGCCCGACTCGTAGAAGAAATGAGCTCAAACGTTCAATTTATTTACATTACACATAACAAAATCGCGATGGAAATGGCGCACCAGCTTCAGGGGGTTACTATGCACGAGCCTGGGGTGTCACGTCTCGTTTCCGTCGATGTAGACGAGGCAGTGGCCTTGGCAGAGGCTAGTTGATTTTATGGAACTCACTGTGACGAATATTTCATTACTTATCGGCGGACTGATCTTAGTTGCGCTGGTTGCCGATGGTATACGAAGAACCATTCGCGCCCGCCGTAGCGAGTTAAGAATGAATCTCGATCTCAAGGTGTCGGGCACGCCGAACGTCGACCCTCTTGACGACTTAAACCACGAGCTACCCTCAGGGGGTGCCAGAGTTATTTCTCGTAATGGTGAATCTTACGTTTCAGAAGAACGTGAGGAGTTGGCACGCGTGGTAGTTCAGGATTCACCAACCGAAATGGAACCCGTGGTAGCGGAAGATTCATTCGCTGACGAACCTGTGGGTGACTACGATTCTCAAGAAGATCGGGATGAATACAACGAAGAGCCCGTGTACGCAGACGAAGAGGTGGTTGAATCACATCAAACCACCTACGCGGATGTCGAGTTAAGGACGGTTCCTGACGACTTCCCAACTCATATCCAACCGGAGATGCCTACTCAATTGGCCATCGATATTCCGGAACTCGCAGAGACGGTTGACGACGTCGAGGCGGAAGTCACGGGCGAGCCTGAGGGGGACGACTACTCTGAAGCGGTGGTCAAATCTCATGACGATGACAGCTACCAAGAAGCAGAGCTCGAACCCGGGCATAACCTTCGTGTATCCGATGATGTGCTGACGGTATTTGTTCGTGCAAAGAACGGGCGGTCCTTTGTTGGTTTTGATGTTGTAGCTGCATTGCTTGAAAACCAAGTGAAGTACGGCGCGAAGCGCATATTCCATGCGCACGACGGCAACAATACGCGAGAAGAAGTGACTTTCTCGGTCGCTAACATGGTTGAACCCGGCTATTTTGACCTCGATTCAATCGACGACTTTGAGACAACCGGTTTAATTTTCTTTATGGGGTTGCCGAAACACCATGCCGATGCATCGTTGAAACAAATGATCTCGGTCGCTCGTAAAGTGGCTCAGGCATTGGAAGGTGATCTCTATGACCAAGAGCTGAGTGCTTTTACGCAGCAAACGTTGCTCCATTATCAAGAACGGGTCCACGAGTTCGAGCGCCAGCGTCTGACTTCGGCGCACACTGAAGAACATTAAGCATGCAAGACTCTTTCAATTATGATGAGCTCGTTGACTATCTTAACGAGCTTGCACGAGCGTATTACACTCTTGACCAGCCATTAGCTTCCGACGCCGAGTACGATCGACTCTATCGAGAGCTCGAAGGTATGGAGGAGGCCCAACCGTTAGCAATCCGTCCTGATTCGCCGACGCAGCGCGTGGGTGATGTCGCTCTATCCGGCTTTACGCAGATTGAACATGAATTGCCCATGCTCAGTTTGTCCAATGCATTTACGGACACTGAGGTAGAAGATTTCTATAAACGCTGCCAAGAGGGCTTGGGTACCGACGGTGACGTCCAAATTTGCGCCGAATATAAACTCGATGGCGTAGCGGCAAGTATCCTTTACGAGAATGGGGTGCTTGTTCGTGCAGCGACACGTGGCGACGGCCAAACGGGCGAGGACATTACCTCGAACGTGAAAACAATTAAAAACGTGCCCCTCAGACTTCTCGGAGACTCCATTCCAGCACGGTTAGAAGTGCGCGGTGAAGTCGTGATGCCGAAGCGTGGCTTCGAGGCATACAACGACCGTGCGCGTGAACTGGGGGAGAAAACCTTCGTTAATCCTCGAAACGCGGCAGCAGGTAGTTTGCGTCAGTTAGATCCCCGACTGACCGCGAAACGACCGCTTGCTTTCTACGCCTACAGTGTCGGTGTATACAGCGACGAATTTGTGGTTTCCTCTCACTACGATCTACTGCTTGGGCTCGAGTCTTTTGGTTTTACTATCAACCATGCAACCGCCAAATGTACTGGCATCGACGAATTGAAAGCATTTTATGAGCGCACATTGTCGCAACGTGATGATTTGATCTTCGACATCGACGGAATTGTCTACAAAGTTGACTCATTTTCACAGCAAACCACGCTTGGTTTCATTGCCCGGGCACCGCGATGGGCGATAGCGCGGAAATTTCCTGCTCAGGAAGAGACCACCACGCTACTCGACATTGAATTTCAAGTAGGGCGTACGGGAGCTCTTACTCCGGTCGCGCGTCTTGAGCCGGTTTTTGTTGGCGGTGTGACGGTGTCAAATGCGACACTGCACAACATGGACGAAATTGAACGATTGGGCATTCACATTGGTGATCGTGTTGTTATTCGTAGGGCAGGAGATGTGATTCCTCAGGTCGCTGCGGCCGCCGCACCACTTCATGGTGAGCGAGGTGCCGTACCAGAATTACCCACACATTGCCCTGTATGCGGATCGCCGGTTGAACGAGATCCTAATTTCGCCGTCGCACGCTGTATTGGCGGCGTGGCATGCAAGGCCCAGCGCAAAGCCGCATTAATACATTTCGCGTCACGTAAGGCCTTCGATATCGAAGGGCTTGGCGATAAGCTGGTCGCTGCGCTTGTGGATGCCGATAAACTGCACTCATTTGCAGACATCTTTCGCCTTACGATTGACGATATCGCGTCCCTCGACCGAATGGGCCTTAAGTCAGCTACAAAAGTCGTTAACGCGATCGATGTGGCTCGGGAAGTCACACTCGCACGTTTTATTTACGCGCTCGGAATTCGTGAGGTGGGCGAGGCTACCGCGTTGTCTCTGGCGAATTACTTCGGCGACTTAGCTTCTTTATTGGCGGCAGACCGTGAGTTATTGCTAAAGATTCCGGATGTCGGTCAAATTGTCGCCAACCATATCGTTGATTTCTTTAGTTTACCGGCGACACGCCAGCTCATCGACGATTTACTGGGCGTCGATATCCAGATTGCGGAACAAGCGAAGCTCGAAGAGGTGGAAACACCGCTGGAGAATTTAACCATCGTGTTAACCGGCACGCTGTCGACAATGAGTCGTAGTGACGCAAAGGCTAAGCTGCAGAGATTGGGAGCGAAAGTATCCGGCTCTGTATCGGCGAAGACCGATGTATTGTATGCTGGAGAAAATGCGGGTTCGAAGCTCACGAAAGCGCAGCAATTAGGTGTCGAAGTTCGTGATGAATCACAATTAATAGAACTGTTTGGCGAGTACGGGGTTTAGATGTCTTTAACGAACGAATCAATTGTCTACGGTTGTATCACTGATACCAGTGACCTCATCGATGCTCAGCGTCGCGAGCACAACCGAAATGCGCTGGCTCATTTGCCCGCTGCTGAACATTTCCAGTTCTTAAATCGTGAGATGTTTGCGGTCCCTGACTTTCAGCAGCCAAAAGGGAACTTTCTGACGGAAGTCGTACACTTCGGCTCGAGCTATGAGGGCGTTGAATACGAGTGGGACAATTGGGTCGCCCAGTTTGAAACCTTGTTGACGCAAATGTATTGGACGTCTGCAGTGGTTCACCTAGAAACGGAACTTCGCGGTACGCACAGCTTTGTCTGGACTCCCGACGGCGATTTTCACAAGCCAGGAGATCCAAATATTCGTGTTCAATGTGAATGGACGCACGAAGCGAGTTATTAATGAAAAAGCTTATACGTAAATATAAAACCCCAGTGCTAGGTATTGTCGCGTGCGCCGTTATGATTTGGGGAGTGGCACGGATATGGAATGTTCCAACGGAGACCTTCACTGAATTACTGCCTGCTTTAACAGGCTTTCTCTTCCTGATAGTCGCGGCCTCGATTCTAACGGCCATGATTATTCAATGGATTCTCCGATGGATTCGAAGTCGCAAACAATAACGCCCATTGCGGTGGCGCAAACGCCTTATCGCGATAAGTTTGGGATACCCCGGCAGCCCAATTTAGTCAGTAAGGCGATTGGGAAGATTTGGCTTAATGCACCCTATAATCAAGCGGAAGCTTTGGCAGGTCTAGAAGCAGCATCTCATATTTGGCTAATTTGGGGGTTTCACAAAGCGCCGCCAGGGCAAACTCGCTTAAGTTCTCGGCCTCCGCGTTTGGGCGGTAACGAAAAGCTCGGGGTGTTTGCTACCCGTTCAACGCATCGGCCGAATGGCCTAGGATTGTCAGTAGTCGAGCTAATCGAAGTCAACTTAGAGCCCACTCCGCATTTGGTGGTTGGTGGAATTGACCTACTCGATGGTACGCCCGTTTATGATATCAAACCGTACTTACCCTACGTCGATAGGGTAAATAGTGCGTCTCACGATTGGGCGGAAGAAGCCCCGCAAAAGCTGACCGTTGTTGCGACACCGCAATTCGTCGCGTCTTTTCTCGCGCTCAAATCGGAGGTAGAAATGTCACTAATAGAGGAGGTGGTGTCGTTTGATCCTCGTCCGGCGTATCACCGAGATCAACCAGAGCGTGTGTATCATGTGCGTTTATGTGATCTCGATGTTGGCTTTCGTGTTGACGACAACTCACGTCAGGCCACGTTAACGAACGTGATTCACAGCACCGAAGGCGACCACTGAAGCCGCTACAGCAACATTGAGTGACTCGACACCGTTGTTCATATTGATTTTTGCCAGTAGATCACAACGTGACTTAATGTGTGTATCAATTCCATCCGTCTCATTGCCGACGATATAGAGAGTCGGTTGCGCTGAGCTGAATGTCTGGAACACATCGGTTGTACCTTCGCCAGCGAGCGCCACGCAGCGAATATTGTGCTGTTGGCAGCGTTCAATCATATCTTCGCTCGAATCGCATCGCAAAATAGGGGCCTTGAAGAGTGTACCTGCACTGCTTTTGATAACGAGTGGCCCAAGCGCTGCATTTCCATTGACCGGGATAATAATGCCATCGACACCAGCGGCCGCTGCCGACCGAATAATCATTCCAACATTTTGAGGATTGGTGACGTTGTCGAGACCAATATAGACCTTTCCCGCTAGATCACTTTGAGATAAGTCGAGTTGTTTCTGATTAAGTACGTCAACCACGACCCCTTGATCTTGTTTGCCATTTTTTGAAATGCGTGACAGTGCTTGCTTCGAGTGATAAGCAATCTCGACGTTGCGTGCATTCGCAAGTTTAACGAGGTCATCAATGGCTTTGGAGGGCTTGTTGGAATCGGCCAAATGTAGCTTATGTACATCAAGTGAGAAATCCTCGAGCACTTCGAGTACCGGCTTGCGACCGTAAACACTGATCACTTGTTTTAGAAATGCTTGTTTTTTCTGATACTCTGAAGTCATAACGATCGATATCCTAAAATTCTGGGTCAATTGTAAATGAACCTACAACTAAATGACATTCGAGAGCGACTCGTGACAAAACTTTCTGAACTCGATCGGGCACTCGAACTCACCAGTAATCACGCTCAGACGGTTGTGCTCGACCAGACTGCTGTTGGTCGCGTTAGTCGTGTCGAGGCAATGCAGGATCAACAGCTCGGGCTTGCCCATCAACGCCAAATTGCGGTTGACATTTTGTTGGTTAAGAAAGCGCTACGTAAGTTAGAGACGGGTGAATATGGTCTCTGTGAACGCTGTGATGATGATATTCCAACGGCACGATTGAAGTTAGTACCGGAATGCGAGTGTTGCGTCGAATGCTTATCTGAGATCGAGTAGACGGAACTCGAGATTAGCTCTCGCACACACGGCGCCGTGTTGATCTTCGCAACTTGCCGAAAGTTTGAACACCTCCTGTTGTCGGTCGTTTAAGAACCTCTCGACCGTAACTACTGTTAGCCGCGCATTCGTGGTCTGCGGTGCAATAAAGTCAATGTGTTGGTGGCGAACGACAAGCGTTGGCAATGAGTCATGTTGTGTGCAGTACCTGGCGGTATGCATCCAACCCGCCGCGGTAATTGACATCGCAATGCTCCCGCCGAACATGCTTCCTTTGTGGTTTTGGTTTCCGGGCAAGGGTAGTTCGAACTCGGAACGATCAGGTAGGTCGTTAATGGGTCGTATTTTCAGGTTAGACAGGTGATCGATTTGTTCGATTGATTGTTCGAAAATGCGTTGAAGTGGTGTCACGTCAGTAAGCTCTTTAATTGTTCTATTTGCTCTGAAGTCAGATTCTTTGCGAGTGTTAACGCGACTCTCGACAGTGTTTTGTATGTCTCTACTTCTGTTGAATTCAATGATGACAAGTGTGCGCTAATGGTGTCGACATCACCGCGGCTAATAGGACCCGTTAGTGCACGCTCGGGTGAACTGTTAGCAATAGATCGTAGGTTGTTGATGGCCAGCTGACAGAGGAGCTCCTGCGCGTCCTCTTTGTCGAGACCAGACCTTGTCGCCAGTTCAATGGCGGTCGACAGTTGAGCGACGACAAGGTTGGATGCGATCACGGTAGACGAGTGATACTGATGTTTGTTTAGCGATTCTGTAACCCGTGTCTTTGCACCCAGTGATGTGAAAAGCCGGTCCGCCATTTCGGTGGCACGTGACTCACCTTCGATCACAGTATAGCTGCCTGCAAATGCGCTCAGGGAATGTTCGACACTAGAGAAAGCGAAAACTGGGTGAGCCGACGCAGTACTGATGCCAATGGTTCGGAGCGCGTGTAGCGCGCACTCGCTTGCCTGAGATCCCGAACAATGGATCACGTTGATACTACGTGACGTTAATACGGTTGCCAGTTCAGTCGCAAGTCGAGAAATCGCGGCATCATTAACCGCGATGACAATTAGATCGACATCATTGAGTTCACTCAGTGAGTCACGCCAATCACGCGCTAGTAATACGACATTGTGCTCGTAACGACGGCATAGGGCATCGAGTGCAGAGCCCAGTTTACCCTTACCGATTATGGCTATCTTCATGCGTCTTTTAGCAGCTCTGAGTAACGCTTAAGCGTGGTCG
>JABXIR010000012.1 GCA_013372965.1 Gammaproteobacteria bacterium | reverse complement strand
TGTAAGTTACCTGTGTAAGGTGACACGCCATCAGCGTCAACCAAGCGGTAACTCACATCATGGTGTGAATCAATATCATCAGCAGAAGCTGTTATACCAACCCCTGTACCAATCGCTGCATTTTCATCCACCGTTCCGTCACCGGTTGCCGAGACAACCACTGGTGAAATAGCGGTGTTAATAAACTCATTGATATCAACGGTAAATTCTTTGAAGGTTTCCGAGCCGTCGCTCGAACTAGCTTTTACCCAGAAACTTTGTGAGGTTTGAATGTCGTAATCCAAATCGTTCGGATCAAAGCCAGCTTTAACAGTGACTACGCCTGTGTTGGTATCGATTTCAAATGGGCCGGTATAGACTGTACCGGTGTTATCGGAGGCCAATTCAAAAGTCACATCACTGTTAGTGGCATCACCATCGAATGCACTTGCAGTAACACCTACGGTGTCTCCGGCATTGGCTAATTCATCAACGGCATCGACAGTTGCATCTGCATCAGAAATGGCGCTAACCGTAAACTCGTTTACATCATTAAGAACCAAGGTTTGAATACCACTTTCTGAGGTGGTGCCATCGGTAGAGGTTGAACGCACTCTGAAGCGCTCTTCATCGGCCGTTTCGTAGTCCATCGCATTGCCTACGCTAACCACGCCTGTAACCGCATCAATTGCTAAATTACCCGTATAAGCCGAACCGTCTGTGTTGATCAGTTCGTACGAAACGGTATCGGTTGCATCGAAGTCGCTGGCATTAGCTGTAAAGCCAAGTACCGTACCCACGGCAAGCGTTTCATCCACCGTACTACTGCCTGTGTAAGTAACTTGAGTTGCAGAGATATCAAACTCGTCTACGTCGTTTAAGGAAACGTTGAAGTGTGCATAGCTCACCGAGCCGTCAGCTGACTCAGCACGAACCCAAAAATCGCGGCTATCAAAGTTTTCACGATCCAATTGCCAACCGGCAATTCCGCCTGCAACGGTAACCTCGCCGGAATCAGCATCAATCGCAAATGGCCCTGAATAAAAATTGCCGCCATTATTATCGACCAAACTGTAAGTTACCTGATTGGTGGTAATGTCAGCGTCAAAGGCATTTGCTGTTACGCCAACTAGCGTGCCAGCGGCTGCGTTTTCGTCAATGGCATTAGCCGTGGCGTCGGTGTCGGTCGCCACCGTAATGTCGAAGTCATCAACATCGGTTACGTTCACCGTCATCACGGCCGAGGTAGAGGTTGAGCCATCAGTTGATTCAGCGACTACGCGGAAGCTATGGCTAGCGTCGGTTTCTGCATCCAGGGCGCCTGAGACAGTGATATCCCCAGTATTTGGGTCGATCTCGAAAGGCCCGCTGTAGGCAGGGGTTGGTGGTTGAAACGCCACCGTGCCAGAGCTAACAAACTCTGGGTCATCCACTAATACTGGTTGATCACCGCTGGTGTTCACGCCGGTCACATTGAGGGTAATACGTGCCTGGTCGGTGTTACCGTCGGGGTCGACCACGGTATAGGTAAAGCTAGCGGGGCCTGCATAATCGGCATCGGGCACAAACTCGATATCACCATCGGCATTGATGCTGACAGTACCGTGCTGGGCGTTTTCAACCGATTGAATCTGAATGTTATCGCCCGCCGTATCCTCGGCATTGGCGAGAATGGTGGCGGCATCAATCACATGGGTAGTGGGTGTTGCTGTCGTGCTTTGTGCCATTTCATAAGGGTTGACCGAAGCAGAGTTATTGCCCGTAATGCTCAAAAGGAACGGTGTTGGATCATCAACCGATTCACGAATTTCAACACGGTAGGTGCCAGGTACCAAGCTATCGGCCCAACCTGCACCTGGATCCCAGCTCGATACACTGCCGTCATTGCCGGCAGGACCGTCGTCGTTAGTCGCTATTTGTAATCCCGAAGCAACATCAAAAATCTTGATGCTTAGATCCATCCAGTCCGTTTGTGTACCATCGCCGTTGACATCCCGGAAGACGGAACCCGCGGGCGCGCCTACCGTGTCTTCAGATAAAACGTCGATGTTTAATGGGCCACCATCCAAATGCTCAAAAGTAAAGCTGGCAAAGCCACCTGCAGGAATATCGCCACCGAAGTACATCACGGTATTTGCGTTGGAATTACTGCCATCATAGACGGTAAAACCGCTATCGCTGGCAATGATGGAGCCATCAGAAATCATGATTTGCGCAGGGTCAGCTGCTTCGACCAAACTGTAAGTCACTGTATTGTTAGTTACATCAGAATCAAAGGCCTCTGCGATAATGCCAGACGCAGTACCAATTGCTGCATCTTCAGAGACTTCGTTTGGAATAGCATCGGCATCGACCGCTTGCGTGACATCAAATTCATCAACGTCAGTGACGGTAACCGTTTGCTCTGCCGATGTTGTACTTGAACCGTCGGCACTTGTTGCTCTGATATAGAAGCTGTGGCTGAGCGCAGTTTCTGCATCAAGCGGCGCTGCGACTGTCACTACGCCAGTTGCCGCATCAATGGCAAATGGCCCGGTATAAGCAATACCGGCAGCATCTACTAATTCGTAGCTCACGTCACTGGCAGCGTTATCTGGGTCGATGGCCTCCGCGGTAATACCAACTACAGAACCAACAGCCAGATCCTCAGCGACCACACTGGCATTTGCATCAACGTCAACGGTGGCAAGCAAGCCATCATTGGTACCGGTAATTTCCAGGGTACTGGTAACGGTTTGCGATTCGCCGCCTTCGTCATCCGCTACTTGGTAAGTAAAGGTACCTGTTGCAACCGAACCGTTAGGAAGCGCATCTAAATCAAAGGCATCGATGCTGTAAGAACCATCGGCATTCACCGTTAAGTTCACATCTTGGGTTTGCGCCACACCATCGGCATCAGTGTAAGCCAACGTAACCACAACGGCCGAGCCCACATTCAAAGTCGCGCCATTGACCGCGCTGATTTGCAGTGTGCTATTCACATCATCAATGTCATTGGCGAAGGTGAATAAATTACTCGCATTGGCCGATACCGCAATGCCATTTTCCAACATGTCTTCATCGAAGCCGTTGTCGCTAGCAGAGAGTGTTGGCGCATCGTTGGTACCGGTAATTTCCAGAGTGCTGGTCACGGTCTG
>JABXIR010000199.1 GCA_013372965.1 Gammaproteobacteria bacterium | reverse complement strand
GCCTACCGCGTCGAGATACTGCCCGAAGGCGCCGACCCAATGGACAGTCGGTTTAACGTCATCAACTGGGTTCATCGAGCAACTCGAGGTTGGTCTTACGGCGCCAGTATCATCGACCCACGCACCGGCGAAATCATTAAAGGCCATGTGACACTGGGCTCGCTTCGCGTTCGTCAAGATATTTTGATTGCGGAAGCACTTCTCAACGACGCGGATAGCGCAGAAGCTCAGGCGATGGCTTTAGCTCGTATTCGTCAACTCAGCGCGCACGAAGTCGGCCATACAATCGGCATTGCCCACAATTTTGCGGCCAGTGAGTCTGACCGTGCCTCGGTGATGGATTACCCTCACCCGCTGATTACTCTGGATGCCGATGGAAATATCGCACTAAACGACGCGTACGATGAAGGCATCGGCCTGTGGGACAAATTAGTGGTCGCTTATGGCTATGGCGATTCACCAGAGCAAGCCATCTCCGACATTCAAAATTCGGGTATCAACTATGTCTCAGATCGCCACGCGCGCCCAGTAGACGGCGCTTTCGCTGATGGACACTTGTGGGATAATCATAACGACCCGACGTCTGAGTACCGTCGATTAGGCGACATCCGTAGGAAAGCCCTATCGCAGCTTAACCAGTCTGCACTCGCCAACGGTGACATCGCCGCTCGACTCGACGACCTGCTCGTTCCATTGTATAACCTTCCGCGGTATCAAGCCGATGGCGTCGCAAAGCAAATCGGTGGATTCAACATTCAGTCGTCGTTAGTGGGTGAAGCACAACAGCTTACGCCAGTACCTGCACAACGTCAGCAACAAGCCACCTTGGCGTTGATCGAATCCATTTCCGACGAGGCACTGGCTATTCAACCAGAACTCATACAACTCCTAGTGCCACACCCGACAGGATTCAACCGCACCCGCGAGTCCTCTCCATCTCAGCTCGCTGAACTCGCAGACAATACTGCGATGGCGGAAGCCTACATCCGCCATGTACTTCAGCGCCTTGTCGCTCCAAATCGACTGAATCGCCTCGTGGGTGCATCGTACTCTCTTGAACAACACCTCGATCTTGTGATTAATATGCTCGAATTTGACCAAGCGAGAACGTCGATTGCTCAGCGTCGAGACGTTATCAGCTTACGAGCGCTATTCGATTCACTCGACTCATCGTCGTTGTCTGAAGAGGCAAAAACGATCTTGTGGGCCAAACTCGTCGACTTGAACGAACAAACAAACGTAACAAGCGCACATGGAAAACGCATGAGTTCACTGCTTGACGGTGTATCGCCACCCAGCGCTTCTGATGCCCAGATGCTGCCACCAGGCTCACCTATTTAAGAGTTACTATGACCAATTCAGCCAACAGATTCTCGACACTACCGGACGCCGATGCGCTGCTCGAATTTGATCAGCGCCATATTTGGCACCCGTATTCATCCGCAACCAACCCAACCCCCACCTTTGTAGTCGAACGTTGCGAGGGCAGTTACATCGAACTGAGCGATGGCAAAAAGCTCATTGACGGCATGGGCTCATGGTGGTGCACCATTCATGGCTATAACCACCCGCGACTTAACGCCGCGGCGGAAAAGCAGCTCAAGTCGATGAGTCACGTTATGTTTGGAGGTCTCACGCATCGACCTGCGGTAGAACTCTGCCAAAAACTGGTTGCGCTTACGCCGAGTAATTTAGAAAGGGTGTTTTTAGCCGATTCGGGTTCCGTTGCCGTTGAAGTCGCGCTCAAGATGGCCATTCAGTATCAAGCAAGCCGGGGCAAGTCGAACAAAGCGAAAATATTAACTGTACGCCGCGGATACCACGGCGACACCTTCGGTGCGATGTCAACCTGTGATCCGATCAATGGCATGCATCATTTATTCGCCCGTTCTATGCCGACGCACTTCTTTGCTGATGAGCCTCCAATGGGCATTGACCGACCACTTACCCCCCACGACCTGGCAAGTGCTCGAAGCATTCTCGAGGTACATCACAAAGAGATCGCAGCACTCATTATTGAGCCGATCGTTCAAGGCGCCGGCGGGATGCGTTTTTACAGTGCCGAATATCTGAGCGCTTTAAAAGCACTCTGCGAGGAATTCGACATATTAATGATCGCCGACGAGATCGCGACGGGGTTTGGACGTACGGGGCAGCTGTTCGCAGTGAATCACGCCGACGTGCAACCCGATATCATGTGCTTGGGCAAGGCGATCACCGGTGGCTATATGACACTCGCAGCGACCCTTTGTTCCGAAGAGGTCGCGACAACGATTAGTCAGGGTGAAGCGGGAGTATTTATGCACGGCCCCACATTTATGGGTAACCCGCTTGCTTGCGCCGTTGCATGTGAAAGCATCGAGCTACTGCTAGAAACCGACTGGCAAAGTAACGTAACTCGAATTGAGACGAAACTCGAGGAGCTGCTCGGTCCACTCCGGTCAGCGGAGTACATTGCTGATGTACGGGTACTGGGTGCGATTGGCGTTGTCGAACTGGAAAATTCGGTGTCTCTCAACGACATTCAACCCGCGCTTGTCGCAGAGGGCATTTGGTTAAGACCGTTCGGAAAGCTGGTGTATATGATGCCACCGTTCAATATGAGCGACGAGGAACTCTCGATACTATGTAAAGGCACTGCAAACGTGCTCGAGAAATTACACAAGAACTAAAAACACACGCCCACGGGCGACAACGCTGACACAACAAAAACAACAGTAAAAATACAAGGGATCCACTATGAGCTACGAAGCACTAACCCACTTGCACCTGACCACGATAGGCATTTCGGTGCTGCTCTTTATTATACGATTCGGAATTACTATTGCCGGCTACCCAACGGCGAAATGGCTCAATATCGTGCCACACATCATCAATCTCGCACTCATCGTTAGTGGCGTGATGCTGGCGGTGACACTCGGTCTAAAGGCAACTGAGCATCCTTGGTTACTTTCGAAGCTCATTCTTCTCGTGGCCTACATCGTTCTTGCCTTGTTATCGATGAAGCCGAAATTTGCGAAACCTGCACGCTGGGGCTTCGCCGTTGCCGCGTTATTGTGTGTTTACGCAATGGCCAACGCCGCAATCACCAAAACCGTTCTCTTTGGTCTAGTTTAACCGCTAATTAAAGTGCCGATCGCTCGCCGCAAGGCGGGCGCTCAGTGCTCGTACGATGAGTCCGTAGGCCGGTACAAACACGATCAAGGTGAATAATAATTTGGCTCCGTAATCGACTAACCCCATTTCGACCCAATTGGTCGCATAAAAATCGTCACTTGACGCGAAGAAAGCCACAAAAAAGAACACCAGCGTATCGACTGCATTGCCAAGCGTACTTGAGCCCGTCGGCGCTATCCACCACGAACCCTTGCGGCGCAATTGATCGAACACTTTGACATCGAGTAACTGCCCCACCGCATATGCTGTGAGGGACGCGAGCGCGATTCGCGCAACAAACGAGTCGAACGTCAGTAATTTATCCCAGTTTTGAAACTCGCCGTACTCAAATACCATCCCAAAAACGTAACTCAGAATCAGTGACGGCAGCATCGACATGAGAATCACCCAGCGAGCCAAGTTGATCCCTTGAAGTCGCACCGTTAAGTCCGACAACAGATACACAATCGGAAAACTGAAAGTCGCCCAAGTCGTCGTGAAACCGAACAGTTCCAATGGTATCTGAACGAGGTAGTTAGACGCTGCAATCACAGAAATGTGAAGAGTAACGGCAATGGTCCAAAAGCGGACATTGAAGGGCTGTCGGTAGTTTTGCATAACCTGCGCGTTCACAGTGAGTTTCTACTAAGCGTAGACAACACCGTGCCGCGTTGCAGATTTTATTGTGCGTTGTCGACTGCGTTTAAGATGGATTCGATCGTTTGCTCACCAACCAACTCGTTTACGATTTCGCCCGTTGGGGAAATAATCAACGTCGTTGGCAGAATATTCGGGCGAGGATGCCCCATCAAATAAGGAAAGTCGGTTAGTACGACCTCGAACTCAATACCCATTCGCGTCGCGTAATCGCTCGTCTTGTCGAGAGGATCTTGATCCCAATTAATACCGACGACCATGAGATCATCACGCAGGTGATCGAGTTCGTTTAGCTCCGGAATTTCGCGTCGACAAGGGGCACACCAAATGGCCCAGTAATTCACCACCAGCCACTGCCCTTCATATTTGGACAGCTGAAACGTTTCTCCGCTCATGGTCTCGAAACTGGGCTCACGATCACACGCAGACATCGAAAACGCGGCAATTAACAACAAACAGCGCACTGCTAACTTCATTTAGTTATTCCCCAACCATTCACTTAATGGTCTATTTAATTCTTCGCCTGCCAAATCGGATACCTTACTCATCGACTCTCGAAACGACTCAGGAAGCTTTCCGCCAAGCAGACCCACAGTTCGATTCATTAAAAAGTTGGGTTCTATCGTAGTCAAAAACTGTCTCTTTGAGTATTGCGTTAAATCCCGACCAATCGCTAGTTGACTTTGCTCAGTCACTACGAGTAAACGGGATTCAATGAGTCGTTCGCGAAGTTTTAACCAGTCGGCATGAGATTCGGTGGGCAGGCCTTTAATTTTGCCTCTGATCCAATCGGTCTCGCTCAATAATTCACCGCTGTCCCGTCGAGCATATAACCAAGACAAGACCGACAAAGCGACCACCAGTCGACTGTGTAACGCACGATCACGTAAATAATAGTCGGGCAGACAACGCGTCAAATTCGCACCGAACAAAACGATCAACCAAACGAGATAGAGCCAAATAAGAAATACAGGGAGAGCCGCAAAAGCGCCGTAGATATTCGAATAGTTAGCACCAAGTAAGCCTAGGGCGAATACCTGCTCCGCAGCCTGCAACAGTATCAATGTAAGTACACCTGCGGCGGCCGCATGTTTAAAACGCACATGACAATTCGGGACGAGTACGAACAGAAGCGTCAGTAACAACCAACCAAGCAACATTGGCAGATAGACTAAAAATACGCCGCCCCCGCTTTCGCTCAGATTTTGATAGGTCTCGGACGTCTCAATGTAAGCGGTAATTGCAGCAACCGCCGCAAGTAACATCGGACCCAGGGTAATGAGTGCCCAATAGAGTAGGATTCGCGCTTTAATCGAGCGATTCGATTTAACGCCCCAAATCTTGTTGAACGCGGACTCGATGGTGTTGAGTAGCATCACGACCGTTGCCACGAGCAACAACAGGCTGAGACCGGTCAGATTTTTTGCCGCCTCTTGAAACCCTTGCAGAGCGCCTTGCACGGCCTCGCCTGTGGCAGGTACTAAATGCTCAAAAAGGATCGCCTGAACATGAACGACCCACGGCTCAAACAT
>JABXIR010000195.1 GCA_013372965.1 Gammaproteobacteria bacterium | reverse complement strand
CCACTTTACATTTTCGACTGGAGATTAATGATGGCGAAGGTTACTGCCCTCTATGACAAGCACGCTGAAGCGGGCGCAAAGTTTGTGGATTTTTCTGGCTGGCAAATGCCAATTCACTACGGGTCGCAGCTCGAAGAGCACCACGCAGTTCGTAACGAATGCGGTGTATTCGATGTATCCCACATGGTCGTCGTCGACTTCGAGGGTCCGCAGGCGACAGAATTCTTGCAATATCTCCTAGCAAACGACGTCGCTAAACTCGTTGAGGGCAAAGCGCTCTATTCTCCAATGCTAAATACGAATGGCGGTGTCATTGATGACCTGATTGTCTATCGCACGAGTTTCGGCTATCGGCTCGTCGTGAATGCGGGAACGGCCTCGAAAGACCTCGCGTGGTTTGATGCTCAAAAGAGTGCATTCGACGTGTCGGTCACAGCGCGCCCGGAATTTTCAATCTTGGCGGTTCAAGGTCCTAAGTCGTTTGATATTTTGGCGAATGTTATGCCAGAGACATCGGCACAGCTAGCGTCGTTAAAGCCGTTCGAAGGTATGCCCTATGCTGATTCGGGCTATATCGCGAAAACCGGTTATACCGGCGAGGTGGGCGTCGAGATCATCGTACCTTCGAACGCGGTCGTTGAGCTGTGGGATGCTCTAATGAAAGCGGGCGTTCGCCCGATTGGCTTGGGTGCTCGTGATACCCTTCGTCTAGAGGCTGGCATGAACCTTTATGGACAGGATATGGACGATACGACCTCTCCGCTAACCTCCAATCTAGCGTGGACCATTTCTTGGGATCCGGAAACTCGTGATTTCGTGGGGCGAGATGTCATTGCAGCTGAGCGAGCGGCAGGTACAACGCACAAGTTAGTTGGCCTAGTACTCGAAGATCGCGGTGTATTGCGTCATGGGCAAGAAGTGGTTCTCGACGGTACTGACCAGAGAGGGATCATTACCTCGGGTTCGTTTTCCCCAACGACCGGCAAATCGATCGCGCTCGCTCGAGTTCCAAAGGCGATCGGAGAGAGTGCACACGTTGAGGTTCGTAATAAACTGCTTAAGGTGCGAGTTGTTAAGCCGAGCTTTGTTCGCAATGGGAAGTCACTCATCGAAGCGTAGGCTCCGTGTGAATTAATGAAGCCGTCTGCTGATATAACGTGAGCAGGCGGTTTTTTTTTGTTACAAATAGGGTCTTAGCTAGGAGGTTTAACGATGTTTAAAGACATATCTACTTGGGTTGCTGAATTGCGCAAAGATTTGAAAACGTGTTCTGCGGCAGAAGCGAAAGCGCTTCTGAGCAGTGCAGATGGCGTCTTACTCGATGTTCGTGAGCCAGGGGAGTGCTCTGAACAATCCGTGGAAAAGTCTCTCAAAGTGCCCCGGGGCGTGCTTGAAATGAAGTTACCGTCGATAGTTGAGGATGCGAACACGCCGATTTTCGTTCACTGCGCTACGGGTGGAAGAGCGACCTTTGCTGCCAAACAGTTGGTCGAACTTGGCTATAACAATGTAACGGTCATCACTTGTCCAGTGGATACCGTGTGCGAGTCGTTTCAATGAGCTACTCGGTCGAATTAGACTTTCGCTCAGACACAGTGACGCAGCCCTGTGCCGAAATGCGCGAGGCGATGGCGAATGCCCCAGTTGGAGATGACGTGTACGGAGATGACCCGACCGTCTTAGAGCTAGAGCATTATGTAGCCGAAACGTTAGGGAAGGAGTCCGCGCTGTTTGTCTCCAGCGGAACCCAGTCTAACCTGCTCGCCATCCTTTCGCATTGTGAGCGAGGGGATGAATACATTTGTAGCCAATACGCGCATTTGTATAAGTATGAGGCGGGTGGTGCAGCCGTGCTTGGCAGTGTTCAACCGCAGCCGATGCTGGCGAACGCAGACGGAACGCTCGATTTGGACGCTGCTGAACGCTTAATAAAGCCCGATGATATGCATTTCGCGAGAACGCGGTTGCTGTGCATCGAAAATACGATTGGCGGAATACCATTGCCGCTCGAGTACGAACAGCAGTTGCGGGCCTTTAAACAGTCGACGGGTCTCGCCCTGCATTTAGACGGTGCTCGTATTGCTAATGCCGCTGTTTATCATGGGTGTTCGCTCAAAGATCTCGTTGAAGTGTTTGATTCAGTATCCATTTGCTTATCGAAGGGCCTTGGTGCTCCGATCGGATCGATTTTGGTCGGTCGCAGTGACCTGATTGCCAAAGCGCGGCGCTGGCGAAAAATGCTCGGCGGAGGATGGCGGCAGGCCGGTGTGCTTGCGGCTGCCGCGCGAATTGCCTTTGATCGAAGAGATTCGCTCGCACAAGATCATGCGCGGGCCCAAGAATTGGCAGAGCGGTTATCGAGCCTCGATTTCATATCCGTTGATCAATCGCTCGTCAAAACCAATATGGTGTTTGCACAGATCGATTGTGACCACGACGCACTCAAGGCCGAGCTGTCCAAGCATGGTATAAGTCTATCGCTCGGAAAGCCGACCCGCCTTGTGGTTCATCGACACATTAGTCAAAAAAGTATCGACACGCTGATCGCCGTGTTGTCGACAGTTAAGTAGGGAGCAAGTAACGATGAAGCTAAGAACGATCTTGATCACCTTATCTCTTTCAATTGCGTCGGTTTATACCGTCGCTCAAGAGCGCGCTGAGGAAACTCAGCAGGCGTCAGAAGAGCAAGTTGATGCGCAGATTGATGCGCTTGAAGAACCGCTTTTTAAGCCTTTTATTGAGCGCTACGTTCTCGACGAGCTCAGAGCCATTAGAATTGAGCAAAATCAGCTCCGCGCCGAACTAGCCGAGCGAGTGGCAGCGGCTCGCGTCGAGGCGAACGACCGCTCTATTCAATATACCTCAGAAACCATGACCATCTATTTCTACTTCATGGCCGGAGCTACAGCGGTTATGGCACTGGTTGGCTGGAACTCGCTAAGAGATGTACGTGCCCAGGTTGAAGGACTTGTGAACGAGCGAGTCGATCGAATTACTAATGAGTACCAAGCGCGTCTCGCGGACATCGAGCGCGATGTGAAAAATAGAAGTGAGCAGTTGTCGGGTATCACCCAAGACTTCGAGCAGCGAATGGAGGACGTCGAGCGGCGACTTAAAAAGCGTTCACAGCAGATCATTGCTGCACAAGAAGAGATCTCTAAGTCTAACGAACTGCATGCGTTGTGGCTACGTGCGGGCTTGGAAACAGGTCAGCAGTCGAGAATCGAGATCTACGATCAGATTTTGAAAATTAAGCCAGATGATGTTGAAGCGATTACCTACAAAGCCGACTTGGTCTTGGATCAGGGCGAATGCGAGTGGGCGTTGAACCTAAGTAATATGGCGATTGAGTACGATGAAAATTATGCCTACGCCTATTGGCAGCGAGCCTGTGCTCACGCGATGCTCGGTAACTCGGCGGAAGCCATCAAAGATATTCACAAGGCGCTGGAAATCCAACCGGTGCTCTCGAAGAATTTAACGACTGAAGAGGCGTTCGCTTCCATTCGAGCACTCGACTCGTTTGCGCTTGTCACTGAAGGATTCAGCACAGGAGATCAGGATGAATAAGTTATTGGTTGCGGCGACCTCCGCGATTGCCCTTTTGGGTTGCAGTGAAACACCGTCACCGGCCGACCTCGTTGTAACGGATGCGGTCATTTATACGCAAAGTGATAGTCGAGAGGTAGTCGAGTCGATGGCTATTCGGGACGGCGAAGTCGTTTGGATCGGGTTATCAGAAAACGCGGCTCAATACATTGGTGAGTCGACTCGTATCCTCGATCTAGACGGTGCGCCGGTTTATCCGGGGCTTATTGAAGGACACGGCCACTTGTCGGGTCTAGGCAGCGCTCTTGTGACCCTCGATTTGAGCTCAGCGACCACCTGGTCCGAGTTATTGAGCATTGTCGAGCGCGCTGAGCACGAAACGGAGCCGGGTGAGTGGATCGTTGGGTGGGGTTGGCATCAGTCTAAGTGGAGTGATGACTTTGAGATGGTGGCGGGATTCCCAGTGCATCATCAGCTTTCTGAAATAACGCCCGACAACCCTGTCTATCTGGCTCACGCGAGCGGTCATGCGGCGTTAGTTAATGAGCGCGCGATGATGCTCGCAGGGATTACCAGTACAACCGAGGTTGAAGGCGATGGTATTGTCGTAAAGTTTGACTCGGGCGAACCCACCGGTGCACTTAATGAGACTGCGGCTCAGCTTGTGGAGCCATTAGCCTATCCAGCAACCGTTGAAACGGCGGTAGCGAATATTGTTCGTGCAGGTGAATTCGCGATTACTCAGGGAATCACCTCTTTCCACGACGCAGGTGCATCGATCGCAGAGTTGGAAGCCGCTGAGCGATTAGCCAGTGAAGGGCGGTTGCCGGTTCGCGTCTACACCATGATCAGTGGCAGCAACGAAGCAATGCTGTCGAATTGGTTAAGCCGTGACCCCTTAATCAATGGCTACGATCGATTTCTCACCGTGAGAAGTATCAAGGCTTATGGCGATGGTGCGCTCGGTTCCCGCGGTGCGTGGTTGCTCGAGCCATACACCGACGCGCCAGACGTTACGGGTATGCCCATCATGCCGATGGGCGATATCCATGAGTTAGCACGCCGTGCGTTGGCGGCGGGATATCAATTGAACGTTCATGCCATCGGTGATCGCGCCAACCGAGAGGTGTTGGATCGTTTCGAACAGTCGTTGAGAGAGGCGAATGTGCCGAATCATCGTTTTCGCATAGAGCATGCTCAGCATTTACATCCGGATGATATCGAGCGTTTCGCTGAACTGGGCGTTATCCCCTCAATGCAAACAATTCACATGAGCTCGGATCGACCCTGGGCAATTGATCGCCTAGGCGAACAACGCATTGAAGAGGGTGCCTACGTCTGGGCAGATCTATTGAGTTCGGGGGCGGTTATTGTAAACGGCACCGATGTGCCGGTTGAGCCGATCAACCCGATTGCGAACTTCTTTGCCGCTGTGACACGACAAACACTATTAGGAACACCCGACGGTGGATATGAACCCGCTCAAAAAATGACTCGGCAACAGGCGTTAGATTCAATGACTCGTGCGCCGGCTTATGGCGCGTTCGAAGAACATTTCAAAGGGCAGCTTTCCCCCGGATTTGTGGCCGATTTCGTGGTGTTAAGTCAAGATATTATGACCGTGCCTGATGATCAGATACTGGCGACAGAGGTCACTATGACCGTGATTGATGGAGGGGTTCGCTATGAGCGTTAAATGGCTTCGATTGGCGTCGGTGCTTACGACTGCGGTGTTTGCTGGCACCATGCAACAAGTTCAGGCGGGCGCGGTGGCAATGCCGGATCGTTACAGCGCGACGGTTGCGAAAGACATTATCGAGAGCGGTGGCTCAGCGGTTGATGCTGCGATTGCTTCGGCGTTCGTGTTGGCAGTGACCTATCCCGAAGCGGGCAATCTCGGTGGAGGAGGCTTTATGTTGATTCATCAAAATGGTGAATCTCATTTTCTCGATTACCGGGAAACTGCGCCAAGCCGCGCCCATCGCGATATGTTTCTCGATGAAAATGGCAACGTAATCGAGCGAGGATCGTTGACCGGAGGAGATGCAAGCGGCACCCCCGGCACCGTGATGGGTATGTGGCAAGCGCACCAACGGTTTGGAAAACTGTCGTGGGACGCACTACTCGAACCGGCAATTGAGCTGGCCGAAAGCGGCTTCATGGTTGATGAGCATTTAGCGAATGAGCAACAGCTATTCGTTAACGATGGCTTCGCCGAGGGCAGTAATTTCTTGAGTTACTTTTCGGGGCTGGTTGCTGGAGAGCGATTTGTTCAGCAAGAACTCGCTGAGACACTCAAGCGTATTAAAGATCACGGCCCATCGGCTTTTTACGCGGGGCAGACTGCGCAGCTGATTGTGGCTCAAATGGAACGTACGGGTGGCCTTATTTCGCTCGATGATTTGGCCTCCTATGAGGCGGTATGGCGCGATCCTGTGCAGATCGATTGGCTGGGCAGAACGGTTGTCACGGTAGCGCCGCCAAGCTCGGGCGGTATTGCGCTCGCACAAATTTTGGGGATGTCCGAGGTTCTACCCTTAGCTGAACAGACGCACAACAGCGCTCAGTATGTACACTTGTTGTCCGAGATTTATAAGCAAGTCTATGCCGATCGAGCGAAATATCTTGGCGATCCCGATTTTGTCGAAGTGCCCGTGTCGCTGTTAATGAATCGTCGATACATAAACAACCGAGCGGCCAATGTGAATCACAGTGAGATCACCGCGACCGACGAGGTCGAGGCCGGCTTATATGAGAGCCCCCAAACGACGCACTTTTCCATCGTCGATAACGACGGGAACGCAGTGTCTAATACGTATACGCTCAACTGGAGTTTTGGTAGTGGGAACGTCGTTGAGGGTGCGGGATTCTTAATGAACAATGAGATGGATGATTTCTCCGCGAAGCCTGGTGTGCCGAATGTGTTCGGAGTGATTGGTGGCGATGCGAATGCCATCGAACCGCGAAAGCGCATGTTATCCTCCATGACTCCAACGATTGTCCTCGGCGAGGACGGTGTGGATGCCGTGACTGGCACGCCGGGTGGGTCGATGATCATCACGACCGTTGCGCAAACCTTGTTCAATCATTATCTGTTTGGCATGTCGGCTGAGGAAGCGGTATCGGCCACAAGGTTTCACCATCAGCTGTACCCGATCGATCACATTACTTCGAGTGAGTCGCTTGAGCCGGAGGTTAATCAAACTTTGCGGTCACTGGGTTACACGCTTGAAGAAACCTGGATGGGCGATGCTCAAATGATCGTTCGTCGGGGTAGCGACTACGAAGGGGGTAGCGACCCGCGTGGACGAGGGGTCGCTCTGTCATTTTAGTGAGAGTCACTCAGCACTGCGGCTGTTTGTTTGCATACAGCGCGAGCCCTCCTTGTGAGGTCTCGCGGTACTTTGCTTGAATATCTAGTCCAGTCTCGTACATCGTTTTGATGACGTTATCGAGCGATACCTCATGAACGCCATCCCCTCTAAGGGCAATACGAGCTGCCGTAATCGTCTTAATGGCGGCCATGCTATTTCGTTCGATACAGGGCACCTGAACTAGGCCTCCAACCGGGTCGCAAGTCATACCCAAGTGGTGTTCCATTCCGATTTCAGCAGCATTTTCGACTTGTTGAACCGAACCGCCCATGACCGCAGCGAGTCCGGCTGAGGCCATTGAACAAGCGACGCCTACCTCACCCTGACAACCTACTTCCGCGCCACTGATCGATGCATTCATCTTGTACAGCATGCCGATGACGGCGGACGTCGCGAGAAAGTCGCGGACGCCCTGTGCCGTGTTGCGTGAGTAAAAGCGAGTGTAGTACGCGAGAACCGCTGGTATAACGCCCGCTGCACCATTGGTCGGCGCAGTAACCACTCGACCTCCGCAGGCATTTTCTTCGTTTACGGCCATCGCGAACAGCGTCACCCAGTCCATGATCGCAAAGTGATCGCTCAGCATCGCTTCGGGTTGGGATAGAAGCGAGTGATACATACCCTTCGCTCGGCGACGGATTCCTGATACCGGTAGCTTGCCATCCTGCGCCATGCCTCGATCGATACATTGCTTCATCACGCTCCAGATGTGGTCAAGCTTGTCATCGATCTCTTTGCGAGATAGGCCTGTGAGTGCCATTTCATTGGCGTAGGCGAGATCCGCGACGGATATGGAATGGTCCGAGCACATCTTTAAGATGTCGTCACCGTTCTTAAATGGGAATGGTAAATCGCTTGACGCCACGGTCTCCTCTCCGAATTGATCAAGCTCACCCGCTGCCACAACGAAACCTCCACCGATCGAAAGATAGGCTTTCTCAAAAATCACTAATCCGTTCGCGTCGAACGCGGTGAATCGAATGCCGTTCGGATGTTCAGGCAGAGACTCATTGAAATGGAAAATAAAGTCGCGCTCGTAGTCAAACTCGATCTCACGTTTGCCGTCGATCAATAATGATTTGGTGCGCTTGATTTGCTCGAAGTCATTATCTGCGAGGTCAGGGTCGAGTTGGTCTGGAACATAACCCGCGAGCCCCAAAATCGCGGCCTTATCAGTTGCGTGCCCGACGCCGGTGAGCGCCAGAGAGCCATAAACCGATACTTTCACTCGATTGGTTGTATCGAACTGTGATTGCTTGTTAAGTTCATCGAGAAAGTATCGACCTGCCCACATTGGGCCGATGGTGTGTGAGCTAGACGGACCAATGCCCACCTTAAAAATATCGAAGATGCTTAGCGACATCTAGTTACCCCGTGTTTGTTTCTCATCGGAAACTTAATTTATTTGCCGACTATAACAGCCTTTTTTATTGCGCTCTACCAAAAAAGCACATTCGATTGAGCTGAAACTTTGATACAGTGTAGACGGTTTAAGTCAGCACGAAGCGAGTCGTTAATGGGCCAACGGAATTTCACGGAAGGAAGTGTATTAAGGCACATACTGGTCATGTCAGGTACCTCAACCATCGGGTTGTTAGCGATGTTTGGTGTCGATTTGACCGACCTTATTTTCCTTTCGCATTTAGGTGATCACAATATTATTGCTGCGATGGGATTCGCCGGTGTTTTACTGTTCTTTACCCAATCGATTGGCATTGGTTTGTCAATCGCGATGCTCGCCATCGTTTCACGGAAGCTAGGCGCTAAAAACACCGACGCGGCCAAACAAAGCGCGACTCATATTCTGACCGTGTCGTTGTTAATCGCGTTGTCGTTGGTCGCTGTTCTTACGCCGTGGCTTGAGCTGCTGATGCTTCAGTTAGGGGCGACGCAAACGGTTGCCGAGTTAGCGCTAAGTTATCTCAAATGGGTGTTCCCGGCCTTCCCCATCATGGTGCTCGCATCGAGTTCCAATGCAGTCGTTAGAGCCCTAGGTGACGCGCGACGCGCCATGACAATGATGCTCGCAGGAGCAGCGGTGAATGTCGTACTCGATCCTATTTTGATTTTTGGCTTCGACATGGGAATCGAAGGAGCCGCCATTGCGTCGCTGGCAGCCCGACTGACAATGGCCGGGTTTGCACTGTATGCGGTCATCAAAGTACACGACATGCTGGGTCGTTTCGAGTGGTCACCATTTTTAGCTGAGGCGTCGTCGATTATACGATTTGCGATTCCGACCACGTTGACCAACTTCGCCACGCCGGTTGGCATGGCACTAGTGACCTACAAAATGGCAGAGATTAGCACCGAGGCTGTGGCTGGATCTGCGATTATTTCTCGTATCACGCCTGTCGCTTTCGCGGTGTTTTATTCTCTTTCGGGTGCCGTAGGTCCAATTATTGGTCAAAACTTTGGTGCACAACGATACGACCGCGTTATTGAGACCTTTTCCGCGTCGATTCGTTTCTCCTGCGTCTACACCGTGGTGCTTTGGTTAGTCATGCTCGCAACGACGCCGTTGCTAATTCAGTTATTTGCCGCTGAGGGCCAAGTTGCGGAGATTGTTAAGGCGTTTAACTATTATGCAATACCGATGACGTGTGCCATGGGGGCGTTGTTCGTCGCGAACGCGGGATTCAACAATATGGGGCGACCGGTATTTGCGACCTTGTCTAACTTTACGAGAAACACTCTCGGTGTGATCCCGTTCATCTGGGTCGGAGGTGCGTACTTTGGCGGCGAGGGTGTCATTATCGGCTACGCACTTGGCGGTTTAATTTGCGGATTTATTTCATTTGCCTTCGCACGGCATATGGCACGACAATATCAATTCAACGAACCCATAGGAGAGAGTAAATGAGCGATTTGGCATGGCTAACAGTCGAAATGACGGTCGCAATATCAATCATCGCAGTATTGTCTCTTTTGTTATTGGTATTCTATCGAAAATCGACCGTTTTAGCGGCGAAAGAGCAGAGTAATCAAGAAAAACTCGACCGGTTACAGCATCTCAGCGATGACCTAACCCGTCTGCAGGCCAGTGATATCGAATTGCGTACCGAATTGGCATCATTAAAATCCTCTCTAGCCGCCGAGCGTGCACAAAGTGAGAAATTTGAGCGCTTTTGGACTGTTTCGCAAAACGATTTGGCGAAGGCGAATGAGCTCCTCAGTGATCTCAAAACACAGAGGGCAACGGAGCAGTCTAAGTTCGACGAGCGAGAGGCGAGTTACAAAGCTCAGCTCGATCAATTGCAGGATGCGAAGGAACAATTAAAGAAAGAGTTCTCGAGCCTAGCGACCGAGGTGCTCGAGGCGAAGGGTCGTTCGTTTCGGGAGCTAAGCGAAAAGTCGCTTAGTGAGCTACTGAAGCCGCTGCATAGCGATATGAAGGGCTTCAAAGATAAGGTCGAATCAATTCATACCGAAGAGACGAAGCAAAGAACCGCGTTACAAACGGAACTTAAGATGCTTCAACAGCTCAATCAAGATATTACCGATAAGGCGCAAGAATTGTCGAATGCGCTTCGAGGGCAAAAGAAGATTCAGGGTAACTGGGGCGAGCTGATGCTCGAGAACGTACTCGAAAGCGCAGGCCTTCGCGCTGGTAAGGACTTCGAACGAGAGAGCTCACACAATACTCACGACGGCACGGTTCGTCGACCTGATGCCATTGTTTATCTGCCGCAAGGAAAGCACTTAATTATTGACGCAAAAACTTCCTTGGAGGCCTACACGCAGTTCGTGAATGCGGATACCGACGAGCAGCGAGAATCTGCGCTAACCGCGCATGCGACCGCAGTTAAGCATCGTATTGATGAGCTGTCGAACAAGCAGTACTTTCAGTTGCCAGACCTCAACTCTCCGGAAGTGGTGATTATGTTTATCCCGATCGAGAGTGCCTATGTAGAGGCACTGAAAAAAGATGAAACGTTGTTCCAGCGGGCGATAGAGCGGCAGGTGCTGGTGGCGACGCCCACAACGTTATTGACCTCATTGAATATCGTGCGTCAGTTATGGCGCTTTGAAGATCAGAGCAAGCACAGTGCTGAATTGGCAAATCGCGCAGCAAAGTTTTACGATAAATTGCGACTGTTCTTAGAGTCGATGGCTAAAGTGGGCAAGGGCATTGATAGCGCGAAAGATCACTACGATAAGGCGCTCTCTCAACTTAGCGGTGGCAAGGCCAACTTGATCAAACAGGCGGCTGAGTTTAAGGATTTAGGTGTGTCGGTAACCAAAGAACTTGACAGTTCGGTTGTCGAAATCGCAAAACTTGAATTACCACAATCCGATAATCAATAACTCTTAAAAAGATAATAAATGAATGTTCTAACAACTTACGCTGAAAAAGCTTATCGCGATAAACTCTCGTCCGTCGCGACCGAGACACATCACGAGAACTGGCTCGATTTCTTGCCGAAGACCCCGGGAACCTTCTTAGATATCGGCGCTGCCAGTGGTCGAGATGCCAACTGGTTTGCTGAGCGAGGGTGGAGTGTCACTGCCGTTGAGTCAAATCGTGACTGGGCCTTAATGGAAGAGTCGAAGGGCAACATCGAGTGGGTTCGCGATGAGCTCCCTAATCTCCTAAAGCTGATGGTTAAGCCTCAGTATGATGTGATCCTGGTGAGTGACGTTTGGGCGCAACTCGACCGAACCGGGCAACAGCAAGCACTGCTAAGACTTTTTGGATTGATGAAGCACGACGGTCTGCTGGTGATTAACTGGACTGTGCCGAAATCGGACGGTTATTCCAATACGGTCGACCTAGTGACCCTACGAAAAGCGCTGATCATTGAGTCAGATGACCCAATTTCATCCGACCGAATCATGTTTAATGCAGTTTTCGGCTCTGAAAAAACAACTCCCGATCATACGGTTGATGTTGAGGAGGCGATTTCCAGTGTCGTCTAACCGCTACGATGTGATCATTGTGGGTGGCGGCCATAATGGTCTTGTGTGCGCCTGTTATTTGGCTCAAGCGGGCAAACACGTTTTGGTGATTGAACGCCGTTCCATTGTTGGCGGTGCTGCAGTCACGGAGGAGTTTTATCCGGGCTTTAAAAACAGTACGGCGAGTTACACTGTTTCACTGCTAAACCCCAAGGTCATTGAAGATCTCGGCTTGTATGACCATGGGCTGCGAATTTTAAATCGTCCACGTCCGAATTTTTTGCCGGTGGGTGATGATCAATACCTTCTGAGCTCCTCAAATCTCACTGAAATGACGGGCGAAGTCACTAAGTTTTCGTCCAACGATGCGCAAGCGTTGCCGAAGTACTATGAAATGCTCGAAAACGTCGCGGAGTTTCTTCGAGCCTTGCTACTAGAGACCCCGTTGAATCCCGAGGGCGGTTTTAGGGAGATTATCAAAGGCCTTAAGCTTTACGGTTTGATGCGCAAACTCAAGGCGAGTGAGCGCAGAGATGTAATCGATCTATTCACCAAGAGCGCACTCGAATTGCTCGACGATTACTTTGAGTCAGATGAAGTGAAGGCGCTGTTCGCTTTCGATTCAGTTGTAGGCAACTACGCGGCGCCGGATACGCCGGGCTCTGCTTACGTTTTGCTTCACCATGTATTCGGCGAGGTGAATGGCGAGAAAGGCGCTTGGGGACACGCGATTGGTGGCATGGGGGCCATCACTCAAGCCATGCTGAAAGAGGCTCAACGACTCGGAGTCGACGTCAAAACGGACGTTGCTGTTGATAAGATCTTGGTGGACAACGGCCGCGCCATCGGTGTTTCGTCAGGCGAAGATTGCTGGTATGCAAAAGCCGTAGCATCCAATTTAAATCCAAAGCTCTTGTTCACCGAACTCGTTGATGATTCTCATCTGCCCTCCAGTTTTATTGATGCGATTCGCAGGTATCGTTGCGGGTCCGCGACGTTCCGCATGAACGTGGCATTGTCAGAGCTGCCCAGCTTTAAATGCTTGCCGGGCACTGATCTTCAGCCGCATCACCAAAGCGGTATTATTATGGCTCCTAGCCCCGAATACATGAGACGCGCCTATTTTGATGCAAAGTCGTTCGGCTGGAGCAAGTCGCCGATCGTCGAAATGTTAATTCCGAGTACCGTCGATGACTCGCTCGCGCCCGACGGACAGCATGTCGCGAGTCTGTTCTGTCAGCATTTCGATCCTCAGTTGCCGAACGGGAGGTCGTGGGATGATTGCCGTGAAGAAGCTGCTCAAGCGATCATTCGCACGGTCGATCAGTTCGCGCCAAACTTTAGTCAGTCGATTATTGCAACGCAGGTTCATTCACCACTCGATCTCGAACGAAAATTTGGCCTCGTTGATGGTGATATTATGCATGGGTCGCTCGGGCTGGATCAGTTGTACATGAATCGTCCAGTGTATGGTTATGGCGATTATCGAACGCCGATCGAGATGCTGTTTATATGCGGATCGGGAGCTCACCCGGGCGGGGGTGTGACAGGTGCGCCCGGACACAATGCAGCGCAAGCTATTCTCCGCGCGTTATAACCGACGAGAGAACGTCGAAGTAGGCACTCACTACAAGACGAGTTAAAATTTGTTGGCTGAATCGCACGGTTGTTGAGAGATTCATCACGAGACCCTTCTTGTAAACGTGTTATTTGGCGCGTTTAGGGTTAGGATTAGTCAATAGCTCTACAAATGGGTATTAGCAAGGTTATTCAAGTGCAGTCGATAGTTACCGAAACGACATCGCAGTTCATGATGCTGGGCGTAAGCCACAGTGGCTCTGTACACGGCTATAATACCAACGGTTTATTGCAGGCGAAGGCGGGTAATTTACTAATAGACTGCGGATATACCATTAAAGCCGCTTTACACTCTCAGCAACTCTCGTTCGACGACATTAGCGCGGTATTCATAACTCACGTACACGGTGATCACGTATTTGGACTCGAACGCCTCGCATTTGAAAGCCGGTTTTTGCTGAACAAGCGAATTTCATTATACCTTGAGCCTAAGTTGTATCGAGAGCTTTGGGATCAAACCCTGCGAGGGTCACTCGGCATCGTAAATGGTGAACCTCAGTCCCTTGAAGACTTTTTCGATGTTATTTTAATCGAAGACAATGCATTTGAGTTTGGTGGACATCAAATCAATACCGTTGAAGTTGATCACGCCCGCGGGAAGCCTGCCTATGGCTGTGTGATCGACAACTATCTTTTTTACTCGGGTGATACTCGTCCCATCCCGCATATACTCGAAAACTTAGAATTCGAGGTGGGCTTCCATGACGCGACGATCATCGAATCGAGTCCCGTTCACGCCAATACTCATACGCTGATAAATTCCTATTCCCCCGAGCTGTGCAAAAAGCTATACCTAATGAGCTACGAAGACGAGGTCGAGGACCGTGCTTTCGCTTATAGCGAATCATTTAAAGGTTTGGCTAAGGTCGGCGAGCGATTCGAGCTAACGGCGCTTGTCACACCCTAAAGCTCAACGTTAAACTAATCGTGAATAAACCGCTTCGAGAGGCATTGCATGTCCTTAGCTTGTGTCGATCAAACGCACGGTACTCAGCAGCATCGAGCTGAAAGCTGGTTGCAAGCAGCTAAACAGTACCAACAAGACCCTGACATACACTACATCACGTTGTGGATTTCGTTGTGCGCCTGCGCAAATATGCCGGAGAGCCAGCAAAGCCGCTTCGGTGAACGTGTCGGTTTTCAGCAGTATGTGGCTAAACTCGTTCGCTGCGATGAGGGTGAGCTTGCGCGCATTGTTTGGGAGGCTTATCCCAACACCATTCGAGGACTGCTCGACAACCCTTATGTTTGGGATAGCTTTTGGCGAGCGCAACGTGAGCAGGAGTCTTGGGAAGAGGCATTTGGCCGTGAGCGCAAGCGTGCTTCACGATACTTTAAAGAGCGAAACATCGAAGCGTTATTGGTCATGGTCTTTGATAGACTCGCGACATTGCGCAATCAAATGTTGTTTGGTGGCGCGACCTATAAGAGTCGTGTTAATCGTGTGCAAATCTACGATGCAGCTGAGCTGCTTGGCGAGCTAGTTCCTGCGGTGCTGGCTATAATGAAACTTCATCCCGAAGAAGACTGGGGTACCGTCCATTACCCAGTCATGAATCGTACGGAAGCAACAACGGAAGGAACTCTCTGATGATCGTTATGTGTCCTCATTGTGCCGGTTTAAATCGTGTTCCAGAGCAAAAAAAGACCGAGTCTCCTCAATGTGGTGTCTGTAAACAGTCGCTGTTCACCGGGGGACCTGTTGCGATGAATCGTTCACAATTTCTGAGAGCGAAAGATCGCAGCGATCAGCTTCTGGTGGTCGATTATTGGGCTGATTGGTGCGGTCCATGTAGAAGCTTTGCGCCCGTGTTTCAGCGTGCCGCCGAAGAGCTCGATCTGGAGGCTCGGTTCGTTAAAGTCGATACGCAACGAGAAGAGCTTTTGGCAAGAGAAATGAATATCAAGAGTCTTCCGACACTTGCTGTCTACAAGAACGGAAAAGAGCTCAATCGCGTCAGTGGCGCTCTCGATCTCGCGCAGTTTACGAAGTGGCTTGCGCCTTATCTTTAGAGCGCTTAAAGATAATCAACTGACCGAGAATAATCAGCGCAACGCCAATGTACCCGGTGGTAGACCAACTCATTCCCTCGAAGAGCGTTGAGATAATCAATGCGATAACCGGGGTAATCACTGCAATATAGCTAGCTTTACCCGGGCCAACCTTGTCCATCAATGATAAATAGCTACTGAACGCCACAACCGAGCCAAACACGGCAAGGTAGATAAGGGACGAAATGTATTCAGTCGAGTATTCGAAGCTGAAGTGATTACCTGTCAGAGGCACTGCGATCGCGGTAAACGCGGTACACCAAAGCATCCACCACGTGTTCGTGGCGAAAATATGTTGACCTTGACTGCCTTTATAGGCCGCAATGATGTTAGCGCAGGATGCTGCGAAAGCCGCGAAGAGTGCAAATGTAACGCCAATCCAATAGCGATTTGCCACACCCGATGCCTCGGGCAAGAACAATAGGCAGACTCCTGTAAAGCCCAAGAGCGCGCCAATGGCGAGGCGGCGAGTGATTTGGTGCTTTAAAAAAAACTGAGCCAGCAGAATATTGAAAAACATGATGCAGCTACCCGCGACAGCGACTAAGCCCGAGCTGATTTCGATTTCGGCGCGGTAAACAGAGAGATAGTTTCCGGTGTAAAACAACCCGAGCGCGGCCATCCACAGTTGCTGCCGCCAGTCTAGCCGAAGCGGGATTTTCTTAAGCCGAGTGATCAAAAACATGATGGCGGTAGCGATCGCAAACCGATAACTCACCGATGCTTCTGGAGCGACGTTGCCGAGTTGAAAGGTAATGGCGATCCACGTCGTGCCCCAAACTAGCGACGACGTGATAAACAAAGCGGCGACGTTCATCAAATACTCCTCAAGATTCGAGGATTAAAGCCTGTGAGCTCCAAAGTTTCAAGTAAGTAATTACGATGGCTTATAAAGCTCTGATGCGTCTTTGTAACTCACCCAAGACGCAAGGATGTACTTTGCCTGTGTCGGTGAGGGCGCGCCGCGGTGGGTATGGGTGAAACCACACGGAGCTAAAACGATGGATCCGGCCTCGGGTTGAATCGATGCCTGTTGATAAAAGAACTCGGTTGCGCCCTGATCGGTCACATCGTTTAGATAGATTATTACCAACAACACTCTGTGCAAGGACCTTTGGGTCGGGTCATTTGGTGCGGGAAATTGCTCCGAGTGCCAGTGCGGATAGCCGCCGCTTCGCGGTTCATACCTTTGCATATTCCACGGGTCGATTTGAAGCATAGAGTCGACAATGTGGCGCACGGTCTCGACTTTATATTTCGGAATTTCGTCGAAACGGATTGCGCGAGGCAGTTGGGTATCGGGATCTAGTACATGTGGCGTGACCGCGCCCGTAATCAGGTGAGGGTAGGTTTGTACATAAGCGGTAACACAGTCCATGACGAGATCATCAAGGCCCGCGCAAATCTGTTGCCACTCCGGAATTTGGCTGATGGCAAGGTCGAGGCTGTTTTTCTTTGAGGTGTCGATCCCCGCGCCAGTCCTGCCTGGATGGTGCTCAGAGCTAGCATCGTACTTTGAGATAATGGCGCTGCATTCCTCAGCGGTTAGCGAATGCTTAAAGTTTAAAATAAATGATTCTGACATGCGTAAAAAAGGGCTCTTTCGAGCCCTTCCTATTTGATTAAGGAATTATTCCTTACAGTGACACAATTGGGTCTGGGTTTCCATCTGGATCGCCAACCGCAAAGCCATTGGTTGATGGATTACCGTTGCGCATCATGATCACTGCGCACGCAGCGGGTGACGCCATTGAAGTGCCTGACATGGTCGTGGTGCCACCGCCTGCAGCAGTAGACAAGATACTCACGCCTGGTGCTGCAAAGTCTACCGGTGGGTTACCAAAGTTAGACCAAGACGCCATTACATCGTTTGAATCAGTTGCTGAAATGGTGAAGACACCATTGCCATTTGCACGAGCAGGAGAGTGGTTGTCAGCGTGGTCGCCATCGTTGCCTGCAGCGAGTACAAAGAAGGCGCCTGATTGTTGCGCTGCTGCTACAACGGCATCATCAAGTGTTTGGTTAGCGCCGCCACCAAGGCTCATGTTGGCACAGTCGCCTGGATTTGCGTTTGCCGCAACATGATCGATACCAGCAATTACGCCTGACCATGAGCCTGAACCACGACGGTCAAGCACCCGCACAGGAACGACGGTTGCACCTGCTGCGACACCAACCACATCGATGTCATTGTCGAGTGCCGCGATAGTACCTGCAACGTGTGTGCCGTGCCCGTTTTCATCGTCCATTGAGCACGTGCCGCCTTTGCAGATCGAGCTGAATCCCAGTGATGCATCGACGTTAAGGTCGGGGTGATCAAGGTCGATACCTGAATCTAGAACCCATGCCGTGTAGTTAGACCCGTCAACTGGACCGCCAACGCGAGTCACACCGTAAGGGGTGACTTGGCCATTCGATCCGCCGCCGCCACCTGGCTTGCCGCGTGTTGCAGTGACTAGACCGTCTGGTTCCATACGTGCGATTGATGCGTCGTTACCGAACGCGTTTGCCGCCGCATGACAAGGCATGTTGACGGTGAACCCTTTGATTGAGTTCTGGTAGGTGTAACGAACGGAAGAGTTTCCGCGAGCCGCGAGTGAACGTGCTAAACCGCGCACTTCGCTTGCGTTAACTGAGTCGTTAAATTTAACGATACAGCGATTTTGTACGTTGAGAGTGTCATCATTTCCCGAGAAGGTGGGGCCGTTAGCGTGTGCTTGTGCGGCAACCGCAGCAAGAACAGACGTAGCGAGTAGCTTTTTGTACATGTTGTTATACCTTTATTGATGAAAAGGGCTCTGAGCGTTTGCAGTGTTTTAATGAATTATCGCGAACGCCTCTTTTAGTCACGTATTGATTGTATTTTATACAAGTGACTGATCAATAATAGGTATAGTTACTTACGTTGTCTAGCAAAAAATACAAAGCGTGCTGTGCGTCACACGCTTTGTATCTTTTGGCGTTAAATAGCGTCAGTCTGGTGCGGGTAAACGCCATAACAACTCAGTTCATGCGTTAACTCGTCGAGCGCACGATAACATTCGACCGCTAGCTGAGGATCGGCAAGATCCGAAGGATTCAGGTCGTCGCGATAGTTTCGCATCACCCAGCTTTCGAGCCAGTCAGCACGCTCCTCGGTTAGCAAAAATTGTTGGCTAACGGCAGAGAGTTCGCGCTCGTTTAAGATGACGCGAAGTCTCAGGCACGCAGGTCCACCGCCGTTACTCATCGATTGGCGTACGTCGACATAGACCACCTGTCGGATCGGCTGGGTTGTATCTTGCGTGAGAGCGTCTAGGTATGCTTTTACTCGAGGATTATCGCGAGATTCAGTCGGAGCAATCAGCGTCATATTGTTCACGTCGCCGTCGGGTGCTGCCAGCAGTTGACTATTAAAGAGATAACTCGTGATGGCGTCTTCAATGGGGACATCACTGTTACTAACGCAGATCGGGTTGAAGTCCATGCGTGAGCGAAGCTCTGCAAAAATGGCGTTTTGTTCTTCTGCGTCGAAGGCGAATTCGTGGAAGAACAGAACAGGACCGTTACCGACCGCCACAACGTCATTGTGGAACGCACCAGAGTCAATGGCTCGCGCAGATTGTTTGAGGAATATTGCATCGTTGGTGCCGTGGCCGCGTGCCACCGCCCGGCTTGCTGCGAGGGTTTGCCGCGCGGGGAATCTTTGGGTGGTTGATTCCTCTGTGCGGCCGTAGACAAACAACCCGACACCCGCGTGATCGTATTGGTTCGACAAACGAGTATGGTTTGCAGCGCCTTCATCTGCGAAGTTACTGTGAGCAGTCAGCGCAGGATGTACTTTGAAGAACGCCTCGTCAGCGAATACTGTGTTTAAAATAGCAAACGTCTGCGGATGCTCAATCGCTCGGTGGGCGGTGGTGAGTAAGTTCGCCGGTGTAAAGTGCACCCGACCGTCGTTCGCATCGAGTGATGGCGTAACCGTTGCCGCATTCGCCGCCCACATGCTCGAAGCGCTGTAAACCATTGTTAGAAGTTCGGGGGCTTTCGACGCCGCTTCATTGATGATGCGTTCATTGCTTCCTGAAAATCCGAGGTTTCGAAGGGTGCCAAGATCTGGGCGGGCGTTTGGTAGCAAAAAGCCCTGTTGGTAGCCCAGGCGCATCAGGGTGCGCATTTTATTGATGCCCTGAAGAGCGGCTTCTTTGGGGTGCGACGTAAGCCGAGCGTTTCTGCTTGATGCGAGATTGCCCACCGCGAGTCCCGAGTAGTTGTGTGAAGGGCCAATGAGTCCATCAAAGTTTACTTCGTAGTGCTTCATTCTTTTAAACCTCGTGCGATGTTAGCTGAGCCTGAATCAGTGCTTCCTCCGATCATGGTTGCTTGAGGCCACGCGCAGTAGTCCGCCGCGTAATAAGCACCCGGACGATGGTTGCCGCTTGCGCCAACCCCACCGAACGGCAGTTTGCTCGAAGCGCCTGCTGTCGGTGCGTTGATACTGGTGACACCCGCCTCAATGTCGGCTAGAAATTGTGTTTTAACATTGTCTGAATCTGAAATTAGGCCCGCGGCTAAGCCATATCGAGTCGCATTTGCGACCTCGATGGCTTGCTCGATGTCGTTGACGCGAATTACCTGTAGTAGTGGGCCGAACCACTCTTCGTCGATGTGGTCGCGAGCCCGAGTCATGTCGATGATGCCCGGGCTGAGTCGAGCGCCTGAGTCGTCAAGCGCCTGCATCTCCAAGATAATCTCACCGCCAAGCTCAGTGAGTTGACGTTGTGCTGTGAGAAGTTGCTTCCCAGTATCGGGGTTAATCACGGGCCCCATAAACGGCTCAGGGTCGTGAGTTCCGGTCGTGCCGACGACGAGTCGCTTTGCCACTTTACGAAGCCCGTTCAGGAAGGCCTCGGTCTTGGTGTCTTCGACGACAATGACACGGCGCGTGCAGGTGCAGCGTTGTCCTGCCGACAGAAAGGCGCTATTGATTGTCGTGTTAACCGCGAAGTCGACATCCTTATAGTCGCTGACAATAAGCGGATTGTTCCCGCCCATCTCAAGTGCTGCAATGACTTCTGGGCGCCCAGCGAGTGCTTTGTGGATAATGGCGCCAACCTTTGAGGAGCCTGTGAATAAAACACCATTCACATCGCCGTCTACTAGTGAGGCACCGACTTGAGCCCCTCCTTGCACTAAGCAGATAACACCCTCGGGTAGGCCAGCGGCAAGCCAGAGTTTTAGTGTCTCTTCGGCTACTCTTGGAGTTTGCTCACTCGGCTTAAACACAATGGTGTTGCCAGCGATGAGTGCGGGTACAATGTGTCCGTTCGGTAGGTGCCCGGGGAAATTATACGGACCGAATACCGCCATCACACCATGAGCACGGTGATTTAGCTGCAAATTTTGCTCGGAGTGTGTGCCCGTGCGCTCGTGAAATGCAGCGACGCTAATATCCACTTTGTTGATCATCGCCTGAACTTCTGTGCGCGCTTCCCACAGCGGCTTTCCAGTTTCTTGGTGGATGACACCCGCTAGATGTTCGGCGTGTTGGAGTAGCTGTTCAGCGAATGCCGCCGTAACGGCGATGCGCTCTGCGAGCGGACGCTTACGCCACGACTTAAATGCGCTTTTTGCGGCTGTGATAGCCGCTTCTACTTGCGATGCGCTCGCTTCGTTTCCCTGCCACACTTCATGGTCTCTCTCAGGAGTATACGAAGAGAAGCTTT
>JABXIR010000018.1 GCA_013372965.1 Gammaproteobacteria bacterium | reverse complement strand
TCTTCTCAAGCACATGGACGCAAAAGGCGCTCATGAGGTGCAAGTGGCGCTGCGCGAACAGGACCGCGACATGGATTTACTGCCATGGATTGATACCAATGAGTTCAACCCAGGCTATATGCTCCGATCACTCGAAAAGCTTCCGAAGCGTGGTGCAAATCCAGAGTGGCAACATACTCAAGACTACTGGTCAGAAAAGGAAGTACTTCCTAACGTCGACCTCGATAACGATTTATTCATATATCGTTAAACTCGTTTCGTATCGTCGGCCCGCTTAGCGGGCTTTTTTTTTGCTCAAGAAAAATTGTGAACTGAGCCGAAATGTTGTTAAGTGGAGTATATATGTGACGAATCAATAACAATAATCAATGAGCTCGTATGTCATTCACACAACAAAACAACGCTACTTCTCCCGATGACTCAGTCTTCGACACCATTATTATCGGGGCTGGGATCTCCGGAATCGGAGCCGCCTATTACTTCCAAAAAGACTGCCCTAATAAGCGCTTCACCGTTCTCGAGAGTCGCTCTAACCTCGGGGGCACATGGGATCTGTTTAAGTATCCAGGTATCCGGTCAGACTCCGACCTATATACCTTTGCCTATGAGTTTAAGCCTTGGCGTTCAAACAAGTCGATTGCTTCAGCAGAGCTGATCCTCGACTACCTGAACGAAACCGTCGAGGAAAACCAATTGCGACAGCACATCCAATTTAACACTCACGTCGAGAAGGCTGAATGGAGCTCATCGGAAGACTTATGGTCGATTACAGTATCGACCCTAAATGAAGCGGGCGAGCGATCTAGCCGAGTACTCAAAACACGATGGATATTCTCTGCAACCGGCTATTACGACTACGAAAACGGCTATCAACCCGAGTTTAACGACGCTGATGAGTTCGACGGCGAACTGATACACCCTCAGCATTGGCCGAAAAACTTTAACGCCAGTGAAAAACGAATTGTTGTGATCGGAAGCGGCGCCACCGCCGTTACCTTGGTTCCAGAACTCGCCAAAGACGCCGAGCACGTGACTCTTTTGCAACGAACGCCCACCTACATGATGAACTTACCAACGGGCGACCCAATCGCGAACTTCATTAAAAAGCTATTCTCCAAAGACACCGCCCATCGACTGATTCGAAAAAAGAACGTGTTTTTGCATCGCGCTTTTTGGCGTTTTAGCCAGCGATTTCCTGAACTTGCAAAGCGGTTCCTAATTCGTCACGTCACCAATCAACTTCCGAAAGACTATGATGTTGCAAAACACTTTACGCCGCCTTACAACCCATGGGACCAGCGTCTTTGCGCGGTCACGGATGGCGATCTATTTAAAGCGATCCGGCGCGGAGATGTTGATGTTGAAACGGATGAAATCGCTCGGTTTACCGCGAATGGATTAGAACTCAAATCAGGCGCTCACCTCGAAGCCGATACTATCGTAACCGCGACAGGGCTCAATATTAAGCTTATGGGTGGTGTCGATATTCGTATCGACGGACAGCCAATCGAATTCCCTAAAACTGTTACTTATAAAGGCGCCATGCTGTCTGGAGTGCCGAATTTCTGCTTTGCAGTGGGCTATACCAATGCCTCTTGGACGTTAAAGATTGGCTTATTATGCGAGTACTTTTGTCGCGTGTTTAACTTTGCAGAAGCACACGGCTACACGAAATGCGTGCCCGAAGTACCGATCGACAACTTCAATACCAGTCCACTACTCGACTTCAGCGCCGGTTACATTCAGCGCTCGTTACATCTAATGCCCAAGAAGGGTGACTATTCGCCCTGGGACATGTCGATGAACTATGGCCCCGACGTAAAGTTCTTCCGCGAAGGCAAAATCCAAGATGACTACCTGCACTTTTCCCACTCCGACAGGGCTGTTCAATGAATTTTAAGAATGAAGTCGTCGTGATCACTGGCGCTGGCTCAGGAATGGGTCGAGCATACGCGCTAGAGTTTGCGAAACGGGGCACAAAACTAGCACTTAACGACTTTAATAAAACGAGCCTACTGGAAACGCTTTCCTTAATTCGAGAATTAAGCGACGGTCAAACACTAGGCGAGGCATTTGATGTGTCAGATCTTGATGCGATGAGAGGGTTTGCAGCGCAAGTCAAAGCGACACTTGGCAATGCATCGATTGTGATTAACAATGCGGGCGTTTCCGACGCTCGCGCTGCTACTGTTTGGGAAGCCCACGATGACGATATCGCGAGAACACTCAATATCAATCTCAATGGTGTCATCAACGGCACACGCGCGTTCTTACCACAATTACTTGAGTTAAATCGCGGTAGCATCATTAACGTGTCGAGTGTCTTTGGCTTGGTAGGCGTGCCATTGAGTGCCTTCTATTGCGCCTCTAAATTCGCCGTACGCGGGTTTTCGGAGGCCCTGATGGCAGAGCTCTATGATTCTCCCATTGAGGTACTGATCGTCCATCCAGGTGGTATTGCAACGAATATAAGTCAGGGAGTTGAGGGCGGCGGGGAATTTGCCGATACGTTCTTAAC
>JABXIR010000191.1 GCA_013372965.1 Gammaproteobacteria bacterium | reverse complement strand
TTAAATCGCGAACACTCACTCTGACACTCGACGTCTCAATGCGCTGACGGATCGCTCAATGGTTTCAAGCGGGATGTCACCCATGACCGTAACAGTGTAAGGCTCATTCTCGACAATGATGGGCTGCATCAATATTGACATCGACCCGACCGTTTGAAGCCCTCGGCCATTCATCCCTTGCTCAACGAACACAGAAAATGTGTTGAAACCATCGCCGTACATGAGCCACGTGCGCTGACTGCTTGGATCGAACGTCGCACTCAGTAACTCGTAACCTTCAGGCAAGTCGGTAACAGCCCAATTCACATCTGAATAGTCCGCTAACCGCCCTTCGACACAGACACTCACTGATTCATCAAATTGAAACGGGCGATCTGACGACGGACTGACTTCGCTCTCTAAAACCTCTCGAAGTTCGATATCCAAAAATTGAAAATTCTCGAGCACTTCTCCAGCGTTATTAACCACCAGCGCGCGAAGCACTAATCCAGAAGCCTTATCGACTGAAATCAGTTGGCCATAGCGATATTCGTCGGATGGTGAGAGTCGAATCTGCCAAACCGAACGACCTGCCACTCGGTCCTCGCCAATAATCTGCGCGTTATATTGACTGCGATCCGCATTCAACGAACGACTGAATCGGGCACGACGGAGCGCCTGACCCGGCTGAATGCAATCCACGGAGACCGGGGCACGAATGACTTCTCGCAGATCGCCGTCGAGGTGAACGAGTCGCTCCGACTCATAACCCTCGCTGACACGATGGAAAATTCGAATATTTTCGGAGGTTAACCCATTAGACCAGCTTGCCACCCCCGTGTAAGACAATTCTCGCGAAGCCTCATAGGACATCGCCAAAATCACTTCAACAGGCTTTGCATTGGCCGGCACGACCGGTTCATCTTGAGCAAAAGCGCCCGCGGATGCGAGCACTGAGGACATAAAAAAGACGCTTAAAACACGAAACATCAACTTATCTCGGCGCCACCTGTAGGTACGATCTCGCACTGAGTGAGTTGTTCATACCCGCTTTACCGGCGTGCAACCAAAGGTATTCTGACATTAATCGCTGAACCCGTTGTTGCTCGGCTAGCGCCTCCGCCGACATTGTTTGATTTGGAATGGCGTTGTTACTTAGCGGGGTTCCGAACGGACTCACTTCAGCCGCTACAGCTTGAGGCGCAACCTGCGGGAGTTCCCACTGCTGATTCAAGTTATAAACCGGCTGGTCCACGCTCTGAAAGGCTGTATCTCCTTGCGCTGAGAACGTGTCTTGTTGAGTAAATGGCACCACTGCAATCACAAATACCGCCGCACATGCGGCAACAGCAAACTGCTTAAGCGCCCCCCAACGACTGTCATTCGAGGCGACCTCGTTGACCTCAGCTTGCGGTTGCTCGCTAATTTCGTTCGCGATGCGGTCAGCCAAAGACAATCCAATTGGATCCACGTCGACACCTCGACGCACGTCGCTTGAGTAATGCCAGCTCGACCATTGAGAGCGAAGCTCATCATCGGCTTCCGTCGCCTTAAGCAAACGGTGGAGCTCGAGTTCAGAAATTTCACCATCCATGAGCTTGGACATCAAAGCTTCATTGGTTGTTTCAGAACGATTTGTCATAGTTAAATGCCTCTATCGCGTTTTAACGCGTACTCTTTGCGATCGGTTTGTCGCCGCTCGCTGAACTGTCTTCTATGTAAGGCGCGATGGCTTTATTGACTGCCTCACGCGCTCGGAAAATTCGGCTTCGTACCGTTCCTACAGGGCAATCGAGAGCCTCTGCAATTTCGTCGTACGATAGACCGTCGAATTCACGTAACTGTAATGCACTTCGAAGGTCGTGTGGCAACGACGCCATCGCCTTCGCAATTGCAGCGGCTAATTGTGACGAGTTGGTCACGGCTTCAGGCGTCGCTGCGTCAGATAGCTCGGCAAGCTCAGGTGCCTCATGATCGTCAATGTCAACGTCTTGGCGCGGGCGTCTCGACTGTGCCACTAACCAGTTTTTCGCCGTGTTCGTCGCAATTCGATACAACCACGTATAAAAAGCACTGTCCCCACGAAACTTATCGATCGCCCGCCAAGCGCGTACAAAGGTGTCTTGAGCGATATCCATCGCTGAATCTCTGTCGGCCACCAGGCGCGATATTACCGCCAACACTCGATGCTGGTATTTGAGCACCAACAAGTCGAAGGCTCGCTTATCGCCCTTTTTTACGCGTTCAACTAGCAGTTGATCGGCGTTATCGATCGTATTTGTTTTGTCTGACATCTGCCTATTACATCTAATACATCACTGCGTTTGAATACGCTGTTACTTCGACACAGTAAAATTCAAAAAGTTCCAAGTAGCACAACTAAAGCGAATGTCGCTATAATTCAGCTCCTTGCACAGTTTACTGTTTACTGACCAATATGACCATCAAACATCACGACGTTCTTGTCCTCGGCAGCGGGGCTGCCGGACTTACTCTCGCTCTCGAGCTTGCACAGCACCTTGATGTCGCAGTTTTCTCTAAAGGCGAACTCGACGACGGCTCTACGCGCTGGGCGCAAGGCGGCATCGCCGCAGTCCTCACGGAGGATGATACGATTGAGGAACACGTTAGCGACACGCTCGCTGCCGGTGCAGGCTTATGCGAGGCTTCTCGTGTCCGTCACGTCGTGGAAAATTCCAATAGCGCCATTCAGTGGCTGATTGATCAAGGCGTTGAGTTTACCAAAGAAGCCTCCGGCCAATACCACCTAACTCGAGAAGGTGGTCACAGTAAGCGGCGCATCATTCACACCGCTGATGCCACTGGTCATGCAGTGTCTAGCACATTGATACGCAATGCGTTAAATGAATCAAAACTGAACATCTACGATCATCACATCGCCATTGACTTAATCACCGAGGCCGACGATGACGATACGCAGATTCGCTGCACGGGCGCGTACATTCAAAACTCAAAGACCGGAGAGGTCACCACCTTTTCCGCTCGCTTTGTCGTGCTCGCAACTGGCGGAGCTTCGAAGGTCTACCTATACACAAGTAATCCCGACGGCTCATCCGGTGATGGTATCGCGATGGCTTGGCGCGCTGGGTGCCGGGTGGCTAATATGGAATTCAATCAATTTCATCCCACCTGCCTGTTCCATGCCAACGCGAAGTCGTTCTTAATTACGGAAGCGCTTCGCGGTGAAGGGGCCCATTTAAAGCTCCCCAACGGTGAGCGCTTTATGGCCCGTTTCGACGAGCGTTGTGAGCTCGCCCCTCGCGATATTGTCGCGCGGGCGATCGATCACGAAATGAAGCGTTTAGGTGCCGATTGTTTGTACCTCGATATTTCTCACAAGTCAGATGAGTTTATTAAGTCGCACTTTCCTACCGTCTATCAGCGCTGCTTAAAATTTGGGATTGATATCACCAAAGAACCCATTCCAGTGGTCCCCGCTGCTCATTACACGTGTGGTGGCATCATGGTCAACACGAGCGGATCGACCGACCTACGTAACCTTTATGCCATTGGCGAATGCAGCTTTACCGGATTACACGGTGCCAACCGAATGGCGAGTAACTCGCTTCTCGAATGCATTGTTTACGGTCGCTCGGCAGCGGCCGATATACTGCAACGCGCCAAGAGCGTTCGCCCCGGAATCAGTCACATCGACTGGGATGCGACTCGAGTCACGGACTCCGACGAAGACGTTGTAATTAGCCACAACTGGGACGAACTTCGTCGATTCATGTGGGATTACGTGGGCATCGTACGAACCAACAAGCGGCTTGAAAGGGCCTCGCATCGAATCAAAATGCTGAAACGAGAAATTGCTGAATACTACGGTAACTATCGTGTGAGCGGTGATATCATCGAATTAAGAAATCTTGCCACGGTTGCTGAGTTGATCATCCGATCAGCGATGGAACGAAGAGAATCACGAGGGCTCCACTATACTCGGGACTATCCTGACTTGTCGCCTATTGCTCGAAACACCATCATGGTTCCGATCAACTTTGCGGGCCAGGACATCATCGTCACACAGCCACGGTAATCTGGCGACTCATTTCAAAAGAAATGCACATTCAGAGAGCGCCGAAGTCTGCACCAGTCGGCGCTACTGAGTTGATCTGGAAGAATAAGGTGATTTCGATGCCATCGATGCAGCCTAACCCAGAGCACCCCTAACTGACACCCATACAGGCGATGCCAAGCTCCGCGATTTATGGAAATTTCACGGTCGCGTAGTCGCAGAGAACGGATATCGGTGTTGGGCAGCGCCCACAACACGAACAGCCATGGCACCAACGCCAAAACCTCGAAAAAATAGCCCTTCGATGCCGCCATGACCAACGCAACCGTTATCGAGAAAAGCCTAAACCAACGACGCAGATTGCTCGGCTTGAGTCGGAAACTTTGCGGCAATTTAGGTTGCAGGGCCGCGCTGAGCGTGACGCTCGAGGATTAAATTCACGATCTCGACGAGATGGGGCTGCGGAGGTGTTTCAGCCTGCAAAAACCATCGGAACAAGTCTTGGTCTTCTTCTTTAAGAAGCTCGAGATAAAGCTGTTTTGTCTCGGTTGGTAAATCTTCGTATTCGTTTTCAACGAACGGCGCCAACATGAGGTCGAGCTCTAGCATACCTCGGCGCGAGCGCCAGATCATGCGAGATTTTGCGAGTTCATCCATAAGACGTCCTTAATTTAACTATCGGCGAATTATCACAGACCTTGAGGCAATTCGCCAGCCACAAAACGGGAGAATTTAGGCCTCCTAACGCGGCGGCACGAAACGATATCGCTAAGTTTTCACGTACTTCGGAAATTCGCATTTTTTTTCAGGACGCAGTCGGCTCTTTAATTATCTCGTGTTAGTAATCAATGTTACAATGACGCCAACGCAACAACGTAACGAGAACTGTTTAGCCATGCATGCCCCTCTAGTTGTATTAGATCTTATCGGATCAGACGCCGATAAGCTGCTGCAAAATCAGTTAACCTGTGACATCCACGAAGTAACCGACGAGCAAGCGAGGTTCACATCCATTTGTGATTTAAAAGGGCGTGTCATCTCAACGCTACTGGTCGCCCGTATTAAGCCCGACCATCTCGCCTTGATCGTGCCGAAATCATTACAAGGTGTATTAGAACAGCATCTCGATAAATACCTGAGATTCTCTCGTTCAAAGCTCACCGCATCAAAATACCAGGTGACCAGCAGAGCCCAACGAATTGGCAATGCATTTTCGGTCGTACACAGCGATAGTGGCGTAGTAATCCAGCATCCATCGGAGAAGATATGCTGGGTGTTATCGGAAGACCAGCCGACACTACCGGACGAATTTATTGAGCACGACATCCAGGCCGGCTTGGTCTGGCTCACTCCATCGACGTCTGAATCGTTTCTACCGCAAGTACTGGGGTTAGAGCATCATGGCGGTATTTCATACAACAAGGGGTGTTACCTAGGCCAGGAAGTCATAGCTCGAGTGCATTTTTTAGGGAAGCCAAAGCAAAAGCTGGCGATCGTTCACTTTGGCGACATCATCCCCGAACAAACGGTATCTCTTAAAGACGAAGGCGGAAAGTCGCACGGTAGCCTAACCATCGTAAACCAGCATCAAGCCTTAGCGATTATCTCGACCTCCGCACCGACAAAGCTATTCGTTGATGGCACCAACATCGAAGCAGCTTGGTCGTTCATCAACGAACCCAAATTATAGGCCTCTCATGAGCGATCAGTTACTCACCCTTCAGTCTTTACTTGAACAAGCAAACTTCAAGGTTTATGCGTTCGATATGGGACGCAGTGTTGTTTCCCTCGCTCCTACGTTCTGGACCGAATTTGAGCACGGGAATGCCGCTTGGCCTGCCCCCGTACTTCGCTATGCCCATTTCGCGCTATTGGGCGTCGACCCGAGCAAAGAGCACTCAATTGCGTGGTTTTTCAAACTACCGCTCGACGAGCGAGCGCACTTGAACCTTGGCGCTCGTGACCAACTGATCGAAACGATCATACAGCGCGCTAGCGATAACGCCGAAGCACTGAAAAAAGGTGAACCAGCCGATCTTCGCTCTGCAGGAGCCGAGTTAATTCAGTCAATCGTACCAACAACTGAGAAGCAGGCTCGCTTTCACGCCCTCGCTCGAAAGGCGCTTCAACTTCCGCCCACCGAGCATTTCAACAGAGCGATCGAGTTAATCGATAACTACTCGTCCGACAACTGGGCTGAGCTGCCACTTCAAGGATTAGCAGAGCTCGCTACACGACATGAGGAGCAAGGCAATACGCAGCGTCTTGCAACATTGGTCGAAAAACTCGATATCGAGCCCCTCATACATTTGAGCGCACTCATCGATGGTGAACCAATCCGTCCGCTACTTGCTAAACAGTTGCAACGTCGAATCGAGCGCCACCTCCACTCGGATACGAACAACACTCAGCCGCTTCACATAGCGCAGGCATTATCACATGCGGGTGAAAACCTTTCGCTGGAGGCCGCCCGCGCCATTATTAATAGCTCTCAAGGCGTTTCAGCCGATGGCATCTCCGTTATTTCTGGGCGTTTCTGGAAAGCATTACAACACCCTGAATTGGCGTTACAATTCCTTGAAAACATCGTATTGCTCGACCAAGGTAGAAGCTTTCCAAGCGCGGTTCAACAGTTGTTATACTTAACCGAAATTCGACCGTTCGTACTCGCGGCACTCAACGATCCAAATCGTTCAGATGCCCTCGCCGACGCGGTCAACACACTACTTCAACGATCGGTCTGAGCAATTGAAGTCAAACAACGATAAATAAGGCGAATCTCTGTGAGCAACACGTCGATACTCTGGCACGATTACGAAACCTGGGGCGTTAATCCCCGAGTCGATCAACCGTCGCAGTTTGCTGCAATACGCACCGATGAAGACCTTAATATCATCGATCGACCCATCGAAATCTTTTGCAAGCCGACTTACGACCGCCTCCCGCATCCCAGAGCTGCAATGGTAACCGGTATTTCCCCACTATCCGCCGAACAACAGGGGTTCGACGAGCCCGAGTTTATTCGTAAAGTTAACGACGCATTTTCGGTACCCGGAACCTGTGGTGCGGGCTACAATAGTATCCGATTCGATGATGAAGTCACTCGACACACTCTGTTTCGCAACTTCTTCGATCCATACCAGCGCGAGTACAGCAACGGTAACTCGCGATGGGACCTGATCAACGCACTCCGAATGGCACACGCCCTTCGCCCCGAAGGCATCAACTGGCCAGAGCGCGAGGATGGCTTCACCAGTTTTAAACTCGAGGATCTGACGGCCGCGAATCACATTGATCACGCTGGCGCCCATGATGCGCTCGTCGACGTCAAAGCCACCATCGAGATGGCGAGAAAACTTCGTGAAGCTCAGCCAAAGTTCTTTAACTATCTATTCGATCTGCGTAAAAAAGATAAAGCGCGAGCCGTCATCGAGCCCAACCGCGGGCAACCGACGCCGTTTTTGCACACCTCTGCCATGTTAGGTCCAGAGCGTCTTTACACCGCCCCCATGATTCTTCTCGGGTGGAATAAAGACAATGCCAATGCAGCAAT